>CAZIQU010000137.1:2243-4597 GCA_964541445.1 uncultured Lachnospiraceae bacterium
GCATCACCGCTTCGTTGGCAGGTCTGTAAAGCTTGGACTTGGCTCCGTAATATCCCTTTGCGAGATTTAAGATCTTTCTGTGTTTCTTCTGGGCGTTAACGCCTTTTTTAACTCTTGCCATGTCTTCTTCTCCCCTACCTTACTATCATTTTGCTGATAAACTTCGCATCGCCGGAGGCAACATATCCGCCCTTGCGCAGATTTCTCTTTCTTTTAGTCGATTTTTTATTAAGAATATGATTCTTATACGCGCTTGAACGCTTGATCAGGCCCGATTTTTTAAGCTTGAATCTTTTGGAAGCGCCTCTGTTGGTTTTCATTTTAGGCATTGTTTCATATCTCCTTGTCTATCATTTCTTGGGCGAAACAAACATTACATAATTACGCCCTTCGATCTTGGGCGCCTTGTCGATAACACACTCATCGCCCAAAAGATCTTTTATTTTCATCAGAAGTACTCTGCCGTCATCGATATACGCCATTTCTCTTCCTCTGAAGCGAACAGATATTTTGACTTTGCTGCCTTCGGCAAGAAACTTGAGCGCATTTTTCAACTTCACGTTGAGATCGTGATCCTGCACTCTTACCGAGGTACGTATCTCCTTGATCTCGTTGCTGACCTGGTTTTTCTTCGATTCCTTTTCCTTCTTGCTCATCTCGTAACGGAATTTTCCGTAATCGAGAATCTTGCAGACCGGAGGCTTGGCATCCGGAGAAACTTTAACGAGGTCAAGTTCACGTTTATCGGCTTCCGCCTGAGCTTCCCTGGCGCTCATAACACCCAGCATAGCTCCTTTCTCGTCTATCACCCGCAGTTCGTTGTCACGGATCTGTTCGTTGATCTGAAATTCTTTAATTCTCGTTCACCTCCGAAAAAAAATATGACCGCAAAGAAATTGCAGCCATATAACTCTTACAAAGTATACAGTGTACCCGACAGCGCCAGCCGTACAAGGTGAGAAGCAATTTCTTCTGCTTTAAGAACTGAATAAGTGTATCACATCACGGCGGACATTGTCAATATTTTTTTCTTAAAACCGCAGAGAAAGACAGCTCAGCCCGCCGTCTATCTTACGAAATTCCGAAGTATCAACGGTCAGCACCTTATAACCGGCTTCACTGACGGCTTTCTTCACCGCCGGGTAGCCCTCCGGCACGATGACCGTACCGTTGACCCAGATGCAGTTAGCCGCGTAGCTTTCCGCTTCGGGAATGACTATTTTATTAAAAGACGCGAACTCAGGTTTTTCGGTAAATTCACCGGAAACGAGCATATTGTTGTTTTCGATATAATTCACACCGGTTTTCAGATGCAGCACTTTTTCGAGCTTTACCTCAAAGCCTTCCAGCCCGTATTTTTGCAATATGGCGATGAACTGCTTTATGCCATCGGCATTGGTACGGGCACTGGCGCCCACATAAAAGCGGTCGCCGACCATCATCACATCGCCGCCTTCCAGTGTGCCCGGCGCCTTGATATACTCGATCTTATCCGCCTCATAGAACTTTTCTATTACCGGTATCATCGCCGCAACTTCTCCCTTGCGGGATGGAGCGCCGGGATTTGTGATAACGGCACATTTGCGGGTAAGTACGGCGGTATCCTCCACAAAGCATGAATCGGGATAATCATCGTCAGCAGCCAAAACGGTAACGCTGACGCCGCAGTCCTTAAGCGCCTCAATATATTTTTCATGCTGTAAGAGCGCCTTTTGAAAATCGGGTTTGCCCAGCTCCGGCGCGGAGGTGATTCCCTCGCATACCTGCGGGCACGGTTTTTTTACTATTACGTTTTTAAACATACTTCACCTTTTTTACAATACTTTTGAAAGAAAATCCACCAGGCGCGGATTTCGCGGCGCGGCGAAAAACTTATCAGGCGTGTTCTGCTCCACGATCTGCCCGTCATCCATAAACATTACACGGGAGGCCACTTCGCGCGCAAAACCCATTTCATGCGTCACCAACACCATGGTCATGCCGTCGTACGCCAGTTTTCTGATCAGATCCAACACTTCGCCCACCATTTCCGGATCGAGCGCGGAAGTCGCTTCGTCAAAAAGCATCACATCGGGATTCATGGCCAAGGCCCTTATTATGGCAATACGCTGCTTCTGACCGCCGGAGAGCATCGCCGGGTAAGTATCCCCTTTATCGAAAAGACCGATTCTCTTGAGCAGATCGCTGGCTTTGTCGTC
Source organism: uncultured Lachnospiraceae bacterium (assembly GCA_964541445.1). Classification (GTDB taxonomy): domain Bacteria; phylum Bacillota; class Clostridia; order Eubacteriales; family Anaerofustaceae; genus CAZIQU01. Next base: position 4,442 of record CAZIQU010000137.1, read on the forward strand.
AGCCTGCTCCGGAGTCATCAGCTTCAGCGTTTTCGGTGCCAAAGTTATATTTTCACGCACGGTAAGATGCGCAAAAAGGTTGAAATGCTGAAAAACCATTCCTATCTTACGCCTGAGCATATCAACATTGGTATCGGCGGAAGCCAGATCTGTGCC
>CAZIQU010000137.1:4607-5055 GCA_964541445.1 uncultured Lachnospiraceae bacterium
AAAAAATCTGCCCGGAGGTCGGTTCCTCAAGCATATTGAGACAGCGCAGAAAAGTGCTCTTGCCCGAGCCGGAGGCGCCGATGATTACGACCTTCTCACCCTTTTCTATCGTTTCGTTGATTCCCTTGAGCACATGAAGCTCGCCGAAATCCTTAACAAGATTTTTAACCTCTATCACTTTGAGCAAGCTTCCTTTCCAATTTTTTCACAGCAGAAGAAAGACCCATGACCAGCAGGAAATAAATAAGCCCGACCGAGACCAAAGGAAAGAACGGCGAAAGCGTACGGCTGCGCACCAAATCGCTGGCCCGCGTAAGATCGGTGACGGCTATAAGCCCGACTATTGAGGTCTCCTTGATTATGGCAATGCCTTCGTTGCAAAGCGCCGGCAAGATTCCCTTTATGGCCTGCGGCAGAATTATCAGCCGCATAGTCGTCAGCTGCGGCA
>CAZIQU010000138.1:0-5030 GCA_964541445.1 uncultured Lachnospiraceae bacterium
ACCGATGACATCAGAGCGGCATTCGGCTGCGAGAAAAACTGTACCGAATTTATGCAGTTATACAGCTGCTATGAGGCGGATGCCGAGGACTACACCGTTGATAATAAAGAGGTGGCGGCGGAAACAGAGAAGATAAAGGCGATGATCGGGGCAAGGGGTCAGTTCTCTGCCGGAAATGAAGAAATCCGCAGGATATTCATCTACCTCCTTGAACGCAAAGTGAGCATGGCGCGCATCGCGCGAGTGAGTGGTATGCCGCTGAAGGTAATAAAGTCATACTGCCGCTAGGCGACAACAAATAAAAGACGATGAAACAAAACCCTGCATAAGGGTCTGTTTGCCATATCCGAAAAAACGACGAAGGGTAAGAATATGACTTGCTGTCGTGACGCAGCTATGTTTACGCCGTGATAATACCGCCGCAATACGGCTGCCGCGGATATTTGCGCCCTGTATTCTGCAAAGGGGTCAGTTCTCTTGTGCTGTTTGGGTAATTCCTCGGGTGCCGCGAGGCCATTTATCCGAAGAATCAGGCTGTCCGCGACAGATTACCGTAGCCTTACTTTAAGGGGGTCAGTTCTCTATTTCTCGCTTCTCCTTCTTCTCTCTCTTCCTTCCCCTTTTCCTCTCTCTTCTCTCCACTCTTCTCCTTTTTTCGCTCACCCTCCTATTCGTGCGAACTTATGTTCGAATATTTTCGCAAAACGGTAGCCTTTCCGCTTCAAAGATGGTATCATTTGATTATGCATTATGTAAACGCCAAGAGCATACTTTCCGCCGACAACGGCATGAATATTTACCGCGGCTGCACCCACGGCTGTATCTACTGCGATTCTCGCAGCAGCTGCTACCACATGAACCACGAATTCACGGATGTCGAGGTAAAAAGCAACGCCCCCTCTCTGCTTGAAGAGGCGCTGCGCCGCAAGCGCCGCCGGTGTATGGTCGGCACCGGTTCCATGAGCGATCCTTATTGCCGTATCGAGGAGACTGAGCTGATAATGCGCCGCTGCCTTGAGGTTATCGCCCGCTGCGGCTGCGGCGTGACGGTGCTGACAAAATCGTCTTTGATTCTGCGGGATCGCGAGCTGTACGCGGCGATAAACGAAAGATGCAAGAGCGTCGTGCAGATGACGCTCACCACTTACAGCGAAGATCTTTGCCGCGTGATCGAGCCGCATGTGGCCTCCTCCGCCGAGCGTTTCGCCGTTCTATGCGAGATGAAAAAGCTCTGCATTCCGACGGTGGTCTGGCTGTGCCCCCTACTGCCGTATATAAACGACAATGAAGAAAACCTGCGCGGGCTGCTCGCTTATTGCTTCGAGGCCGGCGTCAAAGGTATCATATGCTTCGGCATGGGGGTGACGCTGCGCGAGGGCGATCGGGAATACTTCTACGACCGTCTTGACGAGCATTTCCCCGGCGTAAAAAAGAAGTATATGGCCCGCTACGGCAGCAGTTACAGCTGCGAAAGTGAAAACTCGCAGCGGCTTATGTCGATATTCAATGAGGAATGTGCGCGCCGCGGGGTGATGACCGACAATGATGAGATATTCGCCTATCTGCACCGCTATGAAGACCGCGGCGGCGGCGAGCAGCTTTCACTGATCTGACCCCTTGCAGCGCAGGCGGCGGAAACTACCGCCTGCTGACCGGTAAAAAACATGAACGAAAAAACTTATCTATGCATCGATCTTAAATGTTTTTATGCCTCTGTGGAATGCGCGGCCCGCGGCCTTGACCCTTTTACCGCCAATTTGGTCGTCGCCGATCCCGCGCGCAGCCGCGGTGCCATCTGTCTGGCTATCTCTCCGGCGATGAAAGCGCTGGGCGTGCGCAACCGCTGCCGTATATTCGAGATACCGCCCGGTGTCAAATATATTACGGCACTGCCGCGCATGAAGCGTTATATGGAGGTTTCGGCGTGCATATACGGGATATATCTTAACTATATCAGCGCTGAGGATATCCATGTTTATTCCATAGATGAATGTTTTATCGACGCCACTCCCTATATGCACATTTACGGTAAAAGCGGCGAAGAGCTTGCCGTTATGCTGATGCAGGATGTCCTTGAGCAAACCGGCATTTCCGCCAGTGCCGGTATCGGCGATAATCTTTTTCTGGCGAAGGTAGCGCTGGATATCACCGCCAAACACAGTGTGGGGCGTATCGGACGGCTCGATGAAGAAACTTTTAAAGAAACAATATGGCATCATCGACCGATAACGGATATATGGAATATCGGCCGCGGTACGGCGGACAGACTGGCTAAACGCGGCATATACGACCTTTACGGCGTCGCCCACGCCGATGAAAAAATGCTGTACCGCCTCTTCGGTATAAATGCCGCTTACCTTATCGATCACGCCCACGGGCGGGAAAAATGCACCATCGGGGATATACGAAACTTCAAGACAAAGAATAATTCCCTGTCGACAAATCAGATACTTTTTGAGGATTACACCTTCGATGAGGCACTTCTGGCACTGATAGAAATGGCGGATATCCTGACGCTTGAGCTGGTGGAAAAGCGCCTCGTCACCGGCGGTATCGCCCTTTCCGTCGGTTATGGCGATAAGGAAACGGCTTCTACCGGCGGCAGCCGTAAGCTGGAGGGGCTGACCAACTCCGCGGCCCGTCTGACGGAGAGATTTACTTCTCTTTACCGTGAGACAACCCATCGTGACATACCGGTGCGGCGGCTTGCCGTAGGGTTCACCAATGTTGTGGACGAAAGCTTCGCCGGGTACGATTTTTTTGCCGATACTCAGGCGGAAGCCGCGGAACGCCGTGTGCAGGACGCGCTTATAGATATAAAAAACCGTTACGGCAAAAACGCAATCATTCGCTGCATGAGCTTGCAGCCGAAAGCTACGGCGATAAAACGTAATAAACTTATAGGAGGCCATAATGGCGAGTGACAGAGCCAAACAGTTTATGCCGTTTGCTTCATTGCGCGGCTACGGTGACATGGTAAAGGAGCAGAGCCGTCCGCGGGAGGTGAGACGCGAGCTTGATGACGATGAGATACTGCTTATCGAGGAACGGCTGGCGCGGCTGAAAAAGCACATGACGGTAACCGTAACCTATTACGATACCGACCACTACGAAACACTGCGCGGGCCGCTTACGCTTATAGATACCGTCATGCGTACTTTGAGGGTCTCACAAAAATATATCGCTTTCGAAGATCTGGCCGAAATAGAATTCTGACGCATATTTACCGCGATATTTTGCCGGTTTATTTGCACATATCCGCACGACGCGCTAAAATAAATTTATGAAAATCGATGATCTGTATGTACCGCCGCGCTACCGTCTGGACGACCTGAATAACGGTTATCATCTCATGCAGGATACGCAGGGCTTCCGTTTCGGTATGGATGCGGTGCTTTTGGCGCATTTTGCCGCCGATAACATCAAAAAGCGCGATGAAAATGTCTGTGAGCTGTGCTGCGGCAACGGTGCCGTCAGTGTTATGATGCTGGCGGTCAGGCCGCAGCTTCATATTACCGGGGTGGAGCTGCAAAGCGAAGCCGCGGCGCTGGCAGCCTTCAACGCCGGATATAACGGTATAACCAACAGCTTCACCGTGATCAATAATGACCTGCGCGATATGGCTTCTCAATTCAACGGCCGTTTCGGTGCCGTGGTGATCAATCCGCCTTACAATGCGGCGGACAGCGGTTTGATCTCTGCTGATAACGCCAAAAGCACGGCCCGCAGTGACGCGCAGGCGCCGCTTGCGGCAATAATGAAAACCGCCGCACGCCTTCTGCGCGATAAGGGCTGCCTGTTTATGGTGCATAGAGCCAGCCGATTGAGTGAACTCGTCCGTGAAGCCGCTGCTGTAAAGCTTGAGCCGAAAATACTGCGGTTCGTACATAGCCGCGACGATAAAAAAGCCAACTTGATGCTGCTGTGCGCCGTCAAAAACGGCGGCGTCTGGCTGGATGTGCCGCCGCCGCTGATCGTCTATGAAAAGCCGGGAAAATATACAAAGCAAATATACGAAATATACGGTATGAAAGAAGATCATGATGAAGATAACATCGAATAAAATAAAAGTGCTGCCGCTTCTGCTTACCGCCGCGCTGCTTTTAACAAGCTGCGCCGGCAACAATACCGCTGCCGGGCAGGAGAATACCGAGCATGACGATACGGCAATATTAGCTGCCGCCGACGCCGCCTATGACAGCGGCGATGAACAAGCGGCACTCGAAAGCTACGAAGAGTTTTTCGACGGAGTGAATTATTGTGATGACCCGCAGCTCTTCGAAAGCGAATATGCGCGTTCATACGAAAATTATCTGCTTCTCAGCGATCATCCTGTTGTATGGCACGATAAAGCCGTGGAAGCTTTTGTGCGTGAATATCTGCAAAAGCCTGCGGGTGTGATAATGCGCAGCGAGCTTGATGTTTTTACTTCAATTACCGTGTACGGAAACAACCGGTATTTCACAACAGATACTGTAGACGATGATATACCGCCGGTTCCCGACGGAATCAATTACGGCTGGGGCGATATCGAAACCATCGCCGATTTTGCCGAATTCGTCAATCTGCGTTATCTGCGGCTCAGCGGCCAGAAGCTCACCGCTGTGGATGCCGACCTTGCCGCGCTCAAACGTCTGGAAGTTTTCGATGTAAGCTACAATCACGTTACCGATATTACGGCTGTCGCCTCGCTTACACAGCTGACGCGCCTGTATCTGCAGCATAATACCGTGACCGAAATACAGGCGGTAAGCGGCCTTTACAATTTAAAAACACTCTATCTTTCATTTAATAAGATTAAAGACATTAGCCCGGTAAGCACTCTCACCGGGCTGGAGGGGCTGGGCATCACCGATAATAATGTCTACGATATTTCTCCGCTGGCGCCGCTGGTGAACCTGACCGGGCTGGGGCTGGCGAAAAACCACATATCAGACCTTACGCCGCTGTGCGCCATGATAAGGCTTGAGGGGCTGGGGCTGAACAGCAACGATATCACCGACGTTACGCCGCTCATCTATCTGCACGCG
>CAZIQU010000139.1:0-5026 GCA_964541445.1 uncultured Lachnospiraceae bacterium
AGTCAACAATGCCTCCCGCAGGGGAGGCATTCAACGAGTTGAGCACATTGCGACGCTGCGACGATCTGCCCGGGTCAGAAACCCCATACGCTTCTCGGTTAGAAAAAAATCTCAAAAAATACGCATTTCATGTTTCTGTGACCGTTTATGTGACCTGTAAATGATATAAATTATAGTATAAAACTGGGGAAAGGCTACTTTTCATGACGGAATCGACGGACAACAGGCAGTACAAACATAAATCGGCAAGCTTTGCGGTGCAAATCATTCATACTCAGAATGCTACCTGGCAGGGTACGGTCAGCTGGGTGGGCGCGAAGCAGACAGTTCCTTTTCGCAGCGCTTTAGAATTGCTGAAATTGATCGACAGCGTCGTGAGCGATGAAGAAGGCCTGCCGGAATAACTTTTCCAATCAACATCTTACATATATATAAAGAATACAAGAGTAATCTTCAGACATTAAACGAAGCTTATCGGAAGCTTACAGGAGGAGCACAATGGAGCGAAACAAGGGCAGTAAGTTAGCGGCAATAATCATGACGGTTATGATGCTTATCAACATCATGCCGGTAGGGATTTTTGCTGTTGACGGCGAGGAAACCGGGTACACGGTAACATTTACCGCCGGTGAGCACGGCACTCTAGAGGGGGAGACCGAGCTGAAAGTCAGCGCCGGCACTCTTTGGAGCGAGATATCTCAGCCGCAGATCATTGCGAATGAAGGCTATACGGCCGACGGTTGGGATCTGGAAGTACCGACTGAAGGAGAGATAGATGCCGACTGCACTTTCACGGCGCTGTACTACGCGTCAGTCGGAGCCGAACCGTCGGAGGAGGAGCCCGCACCGCAGACGCCCGCTATGCCGGCAGCTGTTCAGAGCCGCGAGCTTGACGGCGTCAAAATAACGGTTGATGCGCCGGAGGGTGCTTTGCCCGAAGGATGGGTTCTGGCTGTTTCCAAGGTAAGCTCGGCACAGGTGGAAGCCAGTGTTGATGAAGCTTTGGGAGATGACCGTGAGATAGCTTCGTATGTGGCGTACGATATCACGATCCGCGATGCTCAGGGCAACGAGCTTCAGCCCGCTGCCGATGTGAATGTTACCATAGAGAACATCGCTCTTCCCGATGCCGAAATATATCACATCGATGACAGCAACACCGCCGAAAAGGTAGCCGACGCCAGCGGTGACGCCGCGGCCTTCGCCGCGGACGGCTTTTCGATATACGTTGTAGTAACTCCGGCGACGAAGAATTATGTTACATATAACTTTTACGGTTATGACGGAACGACTCAGCTCGATACGCAGACCGTAAAAAACGGCGATACGCTGTATGAACCCTCTGTTCCCGATGCGGGCAGCGGTTGTAAGTTCGTCGGCTGGAACACTCAGGCTGACGGCCAGGGCAATGTGTTTACATCTTTCGGCACTGTCAGCGGTATTACTGCCGATGTACAGGTAAATCTTTACGCGCAGAAGAGCGAAGTCTACTATGTTTTCTTCCTCGATCAGAACGGTCGCGTTTATGCCACCAAGGAAGCCGCCGACGGCGCTTCCGTTGATATAACAGACGTTAATATACCGGTTGCCTCCGATGAGGCTCTTACCGGCTGGCGGAACGGCACTGCGCCGGTCAGCGGCACGGTAACGGTAGATAAAGCGAATATAACCCTTACGCCTGTCGTTGAAAACGTGGTATGGGTAAGTTTTGCCGGCGGCGAAGGCGCAAGCTATACCGCGCCGGTTTATACCGTAGCCGGCGGCACGGTCTCTGCGCCTGCAGACCCGACGCGCACCGGCTATACGTTCAGCCGTTGGTCGGCATCCGAGGGCGGCAGTGCCTTTAATTTCACTGCGGCCGTTAATGCCGACATGACTCTGTATGCGGTATGGACTGCGAATACAAATACCCAATACACTGTCGTGCATATGAAGGAAAACATAGATGTTGCCGGGACGCCGAATACTGCTACCGATTATTCTTATGCGGCAAGCTCTGTTAAATCAGGCACATCCGGCGGAACTACTGCGGCTACGGCTAATGCCTACAACGGATTTACCGCTCAAACCTATACCGTTAAGTTCTATAACAATAACAACAATAAAGAATATACGGATCTGAGAATAACAGCGAAGTACGAAGCTAACATCTCCGCTCAATGGCCGGCTGTGCCCGATTCGGTAAGCAAAGTTTGGCGCACAGAGCAGAACGGTAACACTTATCAGGCGAATATTCAAATAATGCCGCTTAACGGTGCGTCTTTCTACTCGCTTTCTTTGAACGGATACAATACATATAATATGTATTACTATTTGGAGGTGCTTGACGGCGATACCACCGGCGTTTCGATTGCCACGGATGACGGCAACCATGACAGCTCGGTGACATATAAGCTCGATCATACCAATAGTATTAAGAGTTCTAGTTTAGGTTCTACTACTGAAGACAGATATGATATAACCGGGTTTACCTACAATAATGTGTACCAAGGCAGTGTATCTTTTATAGGCAATAGCAGCCCATATCATTTGAATTTCTGTTATACGCGAAATGCTTACAATATCATTTACCATAACGGCAGCAGCCAAACAGAAGTTTCGTACCAATATCAGGCGAATATATCGGCGGCGGGTATTACTCCCGCAAAACCGGCAGGAACGCCCGACAGCTACACATTCATGGGCTGGTATGAGGACAGCACGTTTTTAGTGCCTTATACATTTACCGGAAAAACCATGCCCGCGGCTAACGTAATCCTTTACGCCAAGTGGGCTGCGCCGGAATTTACCGGTATAGCATACGTCAAAGCCGACGGATCAAGCAACTATCCGTTCTCGGCGGTCACATACGGCGACACCGTAAATCAGACTGAGCTGGCGGAAGCCAAGACCGCGGCACAGACCAATGCGCCCGATAACCATACCTTTGCCGGCTTCTACAAAGATGCCGCGCTGACTCAGCCATTTAAGGATGATGAGAGAATCTATTCGAACCTTACTCTTTATCCTAAATATATCGACAACACCGAATATACCGTAACCTACTCTGCCGGAGCCGGCAGCGGCACGCCGGTGACCGACAGTAAAAAGTACGCCGTGGGCAGCTACGCCGATGTGCTTAACAATGTCGGGCTTACCGCTCCGACAGGCAAGGTATTTATCGGCTGGAGCGACGGCACGAATATTTATTACCCCGGCAGCAAGCTTGCGATAACCGGCGCTATGACCCTTACCGCACAGTGGGGCGACACCGCACAGACCGTAAGCATCACCTATAACGGCAACGGCGGCGTGCTCGGCAATACTGATACATCTTATAATGTAGGCAGTATCGCCAACAACGGCAAGATAACCGCGGATGCCAACAGCTTCACTTATACCGGCCATACCTTTACCGGCTGGAATACCGCGGCAAACGGCAGCGGTACGGCGGTGGCCGCCGGAGCCGAGATACGTATTGACGATCTCGCGCCCGCCAATGTGCTTTACGCACAGTGGACGATAAACACCTATACGGTAACGGCGACCGTCACCGGCGGTACTATTGACCCCGCGGGAGTCACTAATGTAAATTACGGTGATAGCCAGGCTGTTACTTATACGGCCGATACCGGCTATAAGCTTTCGAGCGTTACCGTAGACGGTACACCTGTGGCTGCTGCGACATACGCGGCGGGTTACACCTTTACGGCTATTGAAGCTAACCATACGATAGACGTTGTATTTGTAAAGGACAGCTTCGGCTGGACGATACACCATGTGGATGTGAACGGCAGCGGCACACTGGCGGCCGATTCGACCGGAACGGCCGAATTTGAGAGCACGGTAAACGTGAGCAGCTATGTAAAAACGGATATCGCGCAATATGTATATGACAGCCGCAGTGCCGATTCCATAGCGATAACCGTAAACGCGGCCGGAAATACGGCGACGATATACTATAAGTTAAATCAATTCCCGGTGACCTATCATACGGATTATCCGAGCGGCAGCGGCCTGACCGATACGACATACGACGGCGGCAGCGCGACCTCGGGAGACGCAGTGACGGCTGTCACTCTGGCGACCAGCGGTTTCTCTGTTCCGACCGGATACTATTTCGTAGGTTGGAGCTGCAGCAGTGCGACATATCAGCCCGGTGACGACCTTACCGGCGGCAGCGGCATCAGCGCCGCCATGGATGTGTACGCAGTTTGGGCGGCAAGAGGCACGGTGACTGTTACCGCGGATTCCTCACTGAACAACACCTATAACGGCAGCGCAGTGACTGTTAATACCTACAGCCTCAGCGACGCCAATGTGACGGTGGACAATATAACGGCAAGCGGCACCGGTACCGACGCGGGTACTTATACCGTAACGGTCAGCGGCGACGGCGTCGGCTATGACGCTGCCGGCAAGCCTTATGATGTGACTTATATAAACGGTACTATAACAATAAACAAAGCGGCGGTAACGCTGACCTCAGCCGATCTGAGTAAAGAGTTCGACAACACGGCACTGGTAAACGGCACGACAGCTCTTAAGACCGAGACGGGCTGGGTAAGCGGACAGGGAGCGACCTATACCTTCACCGGCAGCCAGACCTTGGTAGGCAGCAGCGCCAATAAATTTACTTACACGCTGAAAACAGGCACCAATGCCGATAACTACACCATAACCAAGACCGAAGGCACGCTTGAGGTAACCGACCGCAGCACGAAGTATGAGCTCACGGTAGTCTCGAACAGCCTGACCGATACTTACGACGGCACGGAGAAGACGGCGAGCGGGTTTGTCGCTTTGACATTCACGGTAGACGGCAATTCGTACACGGTAAGCGGCTTAACGGCAAGCGTAAGTGCGACCGACGCGGGAAGCTATACCAACGCGATCACGGGCACGGCAGTCGTAAAGAACGCGAACGGCGATGATGTAACGGCGCAGTTCACGGTAAAGACGACCGAAGGCACATTAAAGATAGACAAGAGAGCGGTAACGCTGACCTCAGCCGATCTGAGTAAAGAGTTCGACAACACGGCACTGG
>CAZIQU010000140.1:0-1404 GCA_964541445.1 uncultured Lachnospiraceae bacterium
GAAAAGAATATCGGCGCGTTTTCAAAACGGCGACACGGAGTCTCGGGTAGTTTATCGCAGCCGGCAGAAAGACGGCTGCCTGCACTGGCTGGGCGCGGTATGCCGCGCGGAACGCAGTCGCGGCACCGATGATCTGTTCGCGTACCTGTTTTTCCGTGATATTGATCTTGCCCAAAAAAAGGAGATAGCCGCCGAAAGCGTTATCGATGAGGAGACGGATTTTGTCATGCTTGTCAGCACGATTACCGAAGAAGCGATGCTGCTGCGGCTCAAAGCCGAATATGCTCATCTTGTACAGAAAGAAGACGGGAGGTTTGCCTTTGCCGAGTGTTCGGCTCTTTCCGCTTTTCAGAATGTCATGCCGTCGGATGTTAAGTCGATAAAGGACTTCTTCAAGCTTGACGTTCTTACCGAGCGTCTGCGTAAACAGCCGGTAATTACAGCTACCTACCGCCGGTTTTCCGCAGACGGTGCGGTGCGCCGCAAAAAAATAAGAGCCTTCTATATGGACGGCGTGAAAGAGGATATAATCATCGCCCAGCGCGATATAACCGATCTGTATAAGGAGGAGCAGGAGCAGAAGCGTAAGCTGGAGGCCGCCAGCAAGGCGAAGAGCGACTTTCTTTCCCGCATAAGTCACGATATGCGCACGCCGCTCAACGGTATTCTCGGCACCGCCTATCTGGCCATGGAAAAGGACGATCCGGCCGAGCTGAAAAAAGATATAGAGACGATACGCATATCCGGGCAGCTGCTGCTCAATCTGGTGAACGATACGCTCGATATGAATAGGATAGAAAGCGGCCTGCTGGAGCTTCATCCCACGGTATGCAATGAAAGACAGACATGTCCTTATTGCCGACGATCACCCGTTGAACCTCCAGATCATTGTTCGACTTTTGGCTGATAAGGGTATTAAGGTGGATACCCCGGAAGGCGGTGATATTTACTGGACAATGGAATGTTTGGAGGAGAAGGACGATTATGTACTCGACCGCTTTACTGTGCGCGATACCGGTATCGGTATGAGCAAAGAATTTCAGCAGCGTATGTTTGAACCATTCGCGCAGGAAAACCGCATCAATACCGATCAGACCATGGGCAGCGGGTTGGGGCTTTCTATCGTCAAAAGCATCGTCGGGCAGATGGGCGGCACGATCACCGCGAAGAGCGAGGAGGGCAAGGGAACGGAGTTTTGCGTGACTCTGCGCCTGCCGGTAGTCAGTTCGCTGCCGGAGCAGCCTGCCAAAGCGGATAACGAGCCGTTTTCGCTGAGCGGCTGCCGCGTTTTGCTCTGTGAGGATAATCATCTGAATGCCGTAATTGCGCAGAAGCTGCTGGAAAAGACCGGCTGCAGTGTGGAAACAGCGGAAAACGGCAAGGTCGGTGTGGAAAAGTTCGCGT
>CAZIQU010000140.1:1449-2531 GCA_964541445.1 uncultured Lachnospiraceae bacterium
CGCCGCCCGCATATTACAGCGCGATACTTATGGATATACGCATGCCGGTCATGGATGGGCTGGCAGCGACAAAGTCACTGCGCGCTCTTGACCGGGCGGACGCGAAGAGCGTGCCGATTATCGCGATGAGTGCCAATGCTTACGACGAGGATATAAAAGCCTCGCTGGCGGCCGGCATGAACGCCCATCTCGCCAAGCCGGCAGACCCGCAGCGGCTTTACCGAACGCTGGCAGAATTGATCGGCCGGCAGAAAGGGCAGAAATGTATATAAAGGCGGCAAAAAACAACCGTACCGATAATAAAAAAGACCGGCACACCGGCGGCAACTGTTGCCGGTATAAAGGGCTTAAAGAGGTGCTGAAGATGAGTGGTCAAAAACGAAAATTCTTTTGCGGCGGTATTTGCCTGCTTTTGGCAGGGGCGCTTCTGTGTACCTGCGGTTGCGCGGCCGGCGGAGCCGATACCTACACTTATTCGGGTCCGGTAGCCAAAGCGGAGGGCAAAAGCTTTTATATCCTCGGTGATGACGGAAACTATGAGGCCGTTTTTCTGGACGGCGTTAATATCGGCGCCGCTGAATCGGGTTATTTCCCCGGTGAGTTCGGCGTTTCAAAGGAGGACTATCTGCGCTGGTTTCAGCTTATCAGTGATATGAATGTGCAGACGATCCGCGTTTATGTGAATCAAATGCCCGATTTCTATGAGGCGCTGGCTGAGTTCAATAAAAAAGCCGATAAGCCGCTTTACCTTCTGCACGGTGTCTATGTGAATGAAGACTACATCGATCGGTATATGGACGCATACGGTGGTGACGGTATCATATATGATTCTTTTGCGGCTGATATCAAAAATGCCGTGGACATGATCCACGGCAGCGCCGAGATCGAAAAAACGGCGGGCAACGCCGGCGGCGTATACAGCGCCGATGTTTCCCGCTGGGTCATCGGCTGGATACTCGGCATAGAGTGGTCGGCTGATTTTGTCATCGGCACGAATGAGGCCAACGCCGATAAGCTCTCTTTTGCCGGCGACTATGTATATACCGAAATATCACGTCAGACACTTTGGGACACGTATCTTC
>CAZIQU010000140.1:2541-4631 GCA_964541445.1 uncultured Lachnospiraceae bacterium
CCCTTCGAGGTGTTTTTGGCCGAGCAGGCGGAGACGGCGATAGCCTATGAAATGGAGCGGTACGGCGAGCAGCGGCCGGTTGCCCTGTGCAACTGGTGTACTACCGATCCGTTGGCACACCCCAATGAGCCCAACGCCGCTGTTGAAGACGCGGTCAGTGTGGATGTGGAGCACATACGCGCCGCCGAGGCTTTTGAGGCCGGTTTCTTCGCTTCATACCATGTTTATACGTATTATCCGGAATTTTTCAGCTATGACACGAAATATCTGGCCGGCGATGACCCATATCTGGCGTATTTGCAGGAGCTGACCGCCTATCACACAATGCCGGTGCTTGTAGCGGAATACGGTATTCCCGCTTCACGGGGAATCGCCCATATCAACACGGTCACCGGTATGTCGCAGGGCCATGTCAGCGAGGAGCAGCAGGGCGAATGGCTGATAACGCTCAATGAGGATATTCGCTCGGCCGGCTGCATGGGCGGACTGATCTTCAACTGGCAGGACGAGTGGTTTAAACGCACATGGAACAGTATGGATTATGAGGATCCCGAACGGCGCCCTTACTGGTATAATGTGCAGAGCCCGGAGGAATGCTTCGGGCTGCTGGCCTTCGATTCGGGCGAAGCTCAGTGTACTGTTACTGTTGACGGCAGCGATGCAGAATGGTCTGAGGCTGATATTCTATGCGAGAATGACGGCGTGCGCCTCAGCGTCAGGTCAGACGCATCATACCTTTATCTGCTTTTGAGTTCTTCGCAGTTCGACTTTGAAAACGATACGCTTTATCTGCCGATCGATGTACTGACCGGTCAAGGCAATACCACATATAACGGCAAAGGCAAATTCGCCTCCGGCGCCGAATTTTTGCTGCGGCTGCGCGGCCGCTATGACAGCGCCTTGCTGACCGATGCCTACTACGATGTTTTTCAGTATGATTACTGTGTGCGCAACGAATTCTTCGCGGCCGTTGACGGTCAGTTCGTCAAAGATTCAGGCTGCTTTGACAGTATATACCTGGCGATGAACCGACAGATGAATATCCCGGTGACCGGTGAGACCACCGAGTTTCAGCGTTTCGATACCGGCGCGCTGCACTGCGGCTGCGCTGACCCGCAAAACGACGCTTATGATTCTCTGACTGATTTCGCACTCGGCGACAGCTGCGCGGAAATACGCATTCCCTGGATGCTCATCGGTTTTACCGATCCGTCGCAAAAAAAAGTGATAGGCGATTTCAATGAACTCGGCGCGATAGAAAGCGTGACCACCGATGGCGTACGCATAGGCGTGTGCCTTGCCGAAAGCACCGCGGAAGCACCGATGACACTTTACAGCTGGGAGAATTGGGATATGCCGGTTACCCATGAAAGGCTCAAACAATCTTATTGGCTGCTGCGTGATTATTTCGCGGCAAATCGATAGGGAGGGAATAGATGGCGATACATACCTTAATACAGCATGCGGTGGACGTTATGATCATTGTAATGGCCGGTCTGCTGGCTATCTGCACTCTGGCGCTTATCGTGGTGCACTTTTGTACCGACATCAGGTATAACACCGTACGGCGTCTGCGCGAACAGATTTTGCGCATGATCAATGTAAATGCCCGTATTGAATATATGCGTGTGCGCATATACGACCTGCTTAACACCGAAAATGATGTGCGCTCGCTGCGTTCCGTTCACGGCATACGCTCGGTACGCGGTCTGCAGGTATTGGAAACGGTCTCGCATGAAGTTAAGGGCGAACGCCTGCGCATACTGTGCGCTGCGGTTGCCGATGATTGGTTCATCGGCTATTTGGAGGAGAAGCTTGTTTGCCGGCATAAGGATACGGCAATGATCGCCGTTAAACTGGTTTCTCAGCTGCAGATGCCCGGCTATGAGCCGCAGATAGAGGCATCAATGCGTCGCTGGCCTGCCGATGCCGATGTGCAGCAGATATGCCTGCTGTCTTTTTTCCTGCGCGGGCAGGATGACGACCTTATTCGGCTGTTTGTCGACAAAAGCTTTCATGTTATTCTTTCTTTCCGCACTTTGCAGGAGTTGTTTTCCCTTTACAGCGGCGATCACGCCTCATTGTTTGCC
>CAZIQU010000140.1:4641-5015 GCA_964541445.1 uncultured Lachnospiraceae bacterium
CTCGACGCCGGTTTTCTGGCTGCGGACATGCGCGCCGCGCTGCTTCCCGCGGCGATCGACCCTTATGTCAAGCGCTGCTGTATCCGCGGCATCGGGCTGGAGGGCTATACTCAACTCGCTTCGGCGGTGGAGCCGTTTCTGGCGTCCGACTTATTCAGCCTGCAGCTGGAGGCTGTGCGCGCGCTCGGCCGTTTGGGCGATAAAAAAGCCTGCTCGCAGCTGCGTAAATTCATAAAAAGCGATGTTTGGGCGATGCGCTGCGCCGCGGTGGAGGCCCTGTATGCCATTGAGGGTGAAAAATCCTATGAGACGATAAGAAAATGTATAACCGATAAAGAGTGGTGGGTGCGCCTGCGCACCGCAGAGATACTCAT
>CAZIQU010000141.1:0-4989 GCA_964541445.1 uncultured Lachnospiraceae bacterium
GCCGAAAGTCTTTCGTTCCGGTGTTTTCTTTTTTGCCTCCGCCGAGTAATGAATGACGGATATCACCGTACCGATAATTATACCCAGCACCGCAGCGACGAGCGTTATGATCATCGTATTTTTGAAGCCGTTCAAAAACAGCTTCCAACGGTTGTCGGTAATAAAGGTCTTGGTAAAATCCGCAATGATCTTATCTATAAAATTATCCATATTTCCCGTACCGCACAGGCATGAGACAAGCAGACAGAAAGGAGTATTCACACCCTTCTGTCTGCTCGTCATTCTGCCGGCAATGTTATTATATTTTTTAGTTAAGTGCCGAAGAAAGCTCGGTGTGCTTGATGATATATTCGTCCATGGTGCCGTTCTCTATGATAGGAGTGATGATCTCATTGATGGCGTTGACGAAATCATCGTCACCCTTAGGCATGGCAATGGCCAGATACTCATCGTCTACAGGGCCGGAGGAATAGGCAAGCACAAAGCATTTGAGCCCTTCATTGACCTTGCAGAGGTTCTCGGCCAGCTGCACATCGCAGACGATGGCGTAGATGCTGCCGGCTTTAAGATCGAGACAGGCGTCCGGCAGAGCCTTATACTGCTGCACCGTAGCGCCGGTATTATAAAGAACGCCGGTGTCGAGATTGACCTCGTCACTTATCAGGAAGTCTCCGGTCGTTCCCAGATGAACGCCGATATTCTTCCCGGCCAGATCATCAAGCACTGTCACATCGTTATTGTCCTCGGCGACTACTATATACTGCTTAGCTACGGTATAGGGTACGCTGAAGGAAATAGTCTCTTGACGCTCTTCAGTCACAGACATGGCTGAAAGGAGCATATCAACCTCGCCGCTTTCAAGGTAGGTCGGCAGAGTATCAAATGAAGCGTTCACGATCGTGAGCTTAACACCCAAAGCATCGGCGATATCCTGAGCGAGATCGATATCCGCGCCGGCTACCTGACCGTCGGCGCCGATATATTCAAAAGGAGCCCAGGCGGCATCGGTACCGATGACCAATTCGCCTTTTTGCTTGATCTGATTGATCTTGGAAAGCGTTTCGCCGGCATCATCCTTCTTTCCGCAAGCGGAAAAACTTATAACCAACAAAAGCGCAAGTAATACACATATGAATTTCTTATTCATTTATTTACCTCTTAAGTATTTATTTTTTATTTTACAGAAAACAGGCCGCGGCGCATAAAAAAGCCGACCGCTTAGAAAAGAGAGACCGACGTCAGGGAGGCTCTCGAGATGGCTACGCGCTGAAGAATAGTTACAGTTTTTGCCTGACAAGCAAATTCATTTAAGTCATACAGCATATTAGCCATTTTTACACCTCGCCTTCCGCCGCGCCGATCAGATGAGTCCGAAATATCACAAGCGTGACTAAAATATATTGATACTATAATACACATTCCCCAAAATAAATCAAGTGTTTTTTCACTTTTTACTTTAATAATTTAACAAACTAAAGTTTGGCCCGCATTATCAAAGAAATTATTGACTTTTTTACCTGATGATGCTAAACTTCATGCAATGACTGAGACAAAGAAGGCTCACCGATAATATTTCTTCAAGAGAGAGGCGCGCTCGCTGCAAGCGTCTTAAGGAATACGGCAGAGTTACCGCTTTCGAGTTTCCGGCTGAACCGACAGTAAGCCGCGACGGTACTGCACCGTTATCGCAGAAACATGAGAGGGCATCGCCAACCGGGATGGGACCGCGGAGGAAACTTCGTTCCCGGAAAGAGCGGGGCTTTTTTTATTTTCACAATTATCAACAGAGGTGACAGAAATGATCAAAATTACTTTTCCCGACGGTTCCGTTCGGGAATATGAATCGGGGACCACAGTTTTAGCCGTAGCGGAATCTATAAGCAAGGGACTGGCGAGGGACACTCTCAGCGCCACAGTCAATGGCAAGCTGTGTGACATACGCTGTGAGCTTAATGAGGACGCGACGGTTGTATTGCACAAGTTTGACGATCCGGAGGGCAAGCTGGCCTTTTGGCATACTACCTCGCATATGATGGCACAGGCGGTAAAGCGCCTTTTCCCGGGAGCGAAAACAGCCATCGGCCCGGCAATCGAAAACGGCTTTTATTACGACTTCGACTTAGAGACGCCGTTTACGCCCGAGGATCTGGAAAAAATCGAAGCGGAGATGAAAAAAATAGCGGCCGAGAATCCACCCATTACCCGCTACGAGCTGCCGCGCGCAGAAGCAATCGCGCAGGAAAAGGAGTTTGCAGAACCGTATAAGGTCGAGCTTATCGAGGCACTGCCGGCTGGTGAAGCTATCAGCTTTTACAGCCAGGGAGATTTCACCGATCTTTGCGCCGGACCGCATATAGGCGAAATAGCTAAGATAAAAGCTTTTAAACTGCTGTCGATCGCCGGCGCGTATTGGCGCGGCGATGAGCACAACAAGATGCTGCAGCGCATTTACGGAATATCTTTCCCGAAGAAAGAACAGCTTGATGAATATCTTAATTTTTTGGAAGAAGCAAAAAAGCGTGATCACCGTAAGATCGGCAAAGATCTCGACTTGTTTTCCGTTATGGAGGAGGGTCCGGGATTTCCGTTCTTTCATCCGAACGGCATGATCATCAGAAACGAGCTTGAGGACTTCTGGCGCAAGGAGCACCGCAAGCGCGGCTACGACGAGGTAAAGACGCCGATAATACTGGACGCCGAGCTTTGGAAACGTTCCGGCCATTGGGATCATTACAAGGACAACATGTATTTTACCACTATCGACAACCGCGAGTTTGCCATCAAACCGATGAACTGCCCCGGCGGCATGCTGCTTTATAACCGTAAGCTGACCTCTTATAAAGATCTGCCCATACGACTGGGCGAACTGGGGCTGGTGCACCGCCATGAAAAAAGCGGCGCGCTGCACGGTCTGATGCGCGTGCGCAATTTCACGCAGGACGATGCCCATATATTCTTAAGAGAAGATCAGATAAAGGACGAAATAATACGTGTCATCGAATTTATAGACTATGTTTATAATCTTTTCGGCTTTGAATATTCGGTAGAAATTTCCACCAAGCCCGAAGATTCAATCGGCACCGATGAACAGTGGGAAATAGCAACCGATGCGCTTATCAACGCACTCAATGCCAAAAATATGCCTTATAAAATAAACGAAGGCGACGGCGCGTTTTACGGCCCGAAGATAGATTTTCATCTCAAGGACTGCATCGGCAGAACATGGCAGTGCGGCACGATACAGCTGGATTTCCAAATGCCGGAGAGATTTGACCTGAACTATATCGGCGCGGACGGCGAGAAGCACCGACCGATAGTAATTCACCGGGTAATATTCGGCAGCATCGAACGTTTCATCGCCATCCTCACCGAAAACTTCGCGGGAGCCTTCCCTGTATGGCTTTCACCGGTACAGGCCATAGTGATCACCGTAAATGATGCTTATGACGCTTACGCCGAAAAAGTAAAGGAAGAGCTGCTGAACGCCGACATACGCTGCCGCAGCGACCTGCGCAACGAAAAACTCGGCTATAAAATAAGAGAAGCGCAGCTGCAGAAAATACCCTATATGCTGGTAATCGGCAAAAATGAAGCCGACAACGGCACCGTCACCGTACGCAGCCGTACCGGCGCTGATTTGGGCTCATTCACCGTTAATGAGATAATCGCCGCGATAAGAAAAGACATCGACACAAAAGCACTGCCCGATAAAGGCGAGAGTAAATAACAGCAAACGCAAAATAAACAGTTACAGCCAAAATCAAAAAAGCTGTGCCGCAGTTCAGTGATACGGTACAGTCTTTTTTTGTTTTTATGCTATTTTATATTATCCCAAAAATGTGCCGCTCGGGAAAATGTCGCCCGGTCGGCTGTCTCGGCAAACTGCTTAAGAGCCGCCTTCTGCTTGCCGCTGAGCTTATCGGGGATCTCGACATTCACGGTAACAAACTGATTGCCTTTACCGTACCCGTTAAGATTGGCAATGCCCTTACCCTTCATTTTAAATACCGTACCGCTTTGTGTGCCCTCGGGTATTTTCAGCTTTACCGCGCCTTCCAGTGTCGGTATTTTAAGCTCAGTACCCAAAGCCGCATCCACAAACGAAATCGGAACGCTCAAATAAATATCGCTGTCGTCACGCTTGAAATAAGCATGCGGCTTGACATTGATATAGATAAATACATCGCCGCTGCGGCCGCCGCGTTCGCCGGTATTGCCTTCGCCGCGAAGCGGCAGAACCGAACCGGTATCTACTCCGGCGGGGATTTTTACGGTTATGGTGCGCGCGGCTACTTCTTTGCCTGTGCCGTTGCACTTATGGCACGGATCAGAAACGATCTTGCCGCTGCCGCCGCATTTATCGCAGGTTTTTACGGTCTGCATCATGCCCAAAATGCTTTTCTGCGTCACCCTGATCTGTCCGGAGCCGCCGCATTTATCGCATGTCTGCGGCGACGAGCCGGGACGGGCGCCGCTGCCGCCGCATTCGCTGCAGTTTTCGCGCCTGTTCATTTTTATCTTTTTTTCACAGCCGAAAGCGGCCTCTTCAAAGCTTATATTAAGATCCACACGCAGATCGGAACCCTTTTGCGGGCCCGACCTGGCGGAAGATGAGCCAAAGCCGCCGCCTCCGCCGCCGAACATATTAAAGATATCACCGAATATGTCGGAATAGTCTCCGCCCTGAAATCCGCCGAAACCACCGAAACCGCCGCCGGCGCCGCCGCCCATGTTGGGATCTACGCCGGCGTGACCGAACTGATCGTATCTGGCCCTTTTATCCTCGTCGTTGAGTACCTCGTACGCTTCGTTTACTTCTTTGAATTTTTCTTCGGCGGCCTTATCGCCCGGATTTCTGTCTGGGTGATATTGCATCGCGAGTTTTCTGTATGCTTTTTTTATATCGTCTGCCGTCGCGTTTTTATCTACGCCCAGCACCTCGTAGTAATCTCTTTTGGCCACTGCGTAAGGCCCTCCTGATTATTGACA
>CAZIQU010000142.1:0-2935 GCA_964541445.1 uncultured Lachnospiraceae bacterium
GACAGGCTTCGGTTTTTTATACCCATAGCGGTTGTCGCGCGCTATTACTTTGGAAATTTAAAAGATTTGCCGTATTTATTTGTTATTATCTGCCGAAAATAAAGCCGGTGGATCATATGAAAATTGATAAAAATGCACGCGATCTGGAAAAAACGCTGCATAGCCGGCTTGAAGGCTGCAGTGACGCGGTGTTCAAGGTGTTTTATACGGGAGTTTTTTTTCGCCGCCGCTGTGTTTTGATTTACATTGACGGCTTGTGTGATAAAAAACTGCTCAATGATTTTATTCTTATGCCTCTCGTCGGCGCACGCGGCCGCGGCGCGGAACCTGTCGGTGCGCTGACCTCCGCCGGCATACCGATCAGCGAAATACGCACGGAGAGCGGCGCAGCAAAGGCCATGGAGAGCATTATGCAGGGCAACTGTGTAATGCTGGTATGCGGCCGCGGCAGCTTTTATTGCATCGGCGCCCGTTCGGGGCCGCGTCGGGCGATCAATGAGCCCAAAAACAAGGCGACTATCCGCGGGCCCCGCGACGGATTTAATGAAACCCTGCGCGATAATACCGCACTTTTACGCAGCAAGATAAAGTCCGGCAGCCTTAAGATCGAGTCTTTTGTGCTCGGCAGCGATACCAATACGCCCTGCGCACTGTGTTATATGGCAGACTGCGCCAATGCCGAGATGGTGCGCCGAGTGAGAAGAGATATTGTCAATGCCGATCTGAAGAGCGTTCTGGGCAGCGGGTTTGTGCAGAAGCGCGTTGAAAGCAAGCGGCCTACCTTTTTCCCGCAGATGGAGGCCACGGAAAGACCGGACGAAGCGGCGCGGGCGCTGCTTTCCGGCCGCGTTGTCGTTGTTTTTGATAATACCCCCTTCGTGCTGATCGTTCCCGGTTTGTTTAAAAGCATGCTGGCTTCCAATGAGGACTTCTATGACAGTGCCAGTCGGCAGAAAATATTTCTCTCACTGCGTATCTTCGCTATGGTGCTGACTGTTATGCTGCCTTCGGTATATATCGCCGTTGTGGAATACAGCCCTGAATTCGTCAGTGAAAAGCTCATTTCTTTTATCATACGTTCCCGTAAGGATATTCCTTTTCCGGCCTTCTTTGAGATACTGCTGGTGGAATTTATTTTTGAGATAATCATAGAAGCCGGTATCCGTCTGCCGGCGCAGCTGAGCTTCACCGTCGGTATTGTCGGCGCTATCGTATTGGGGCAGGCAATGGTGGATGCTAACCTGGTCAATCTGACCGTAGTCATCTTCGTCGCGCTTACGGCCATACTCGTCTTTGTCATTCCCAATTATTCCATGGCGCTGAGCGTAAGGTTTCTTAAGTTTATTTTTATGGCGGCGGCCTGGCTCGGCGGCTTCTTCGGGATAGCCATCGCTTCGTTGTGCACGCTTACGGAGCTCTGCGATATGTCTTTTTACGGCATGGAATTCATGTATCCCTATGTTGATTCCGATCTCGGGCTGAAGGATGTGGAAAGGAAGACGCATACATTTGGCAGATATAACATATGATCAGTTCAAAAAAATGTTTTTCATCGCGTGTCTGGCCCTTAACTTCGTGACATTTCCGGCTAAGCTTGCCCAATGTGTTTCCACAGACGGAGTGGTTTGTCTAGTTATAAGCTTTGCGGTCGCGTACGGCGGCATAGCCGCTGTTTTTAAGGTGATGATGTCTTACCCCGGTAAAAGCTTTATCGAGATACTTTCGGCCATTTTCGGCAAGACAGGCGGACGTATCATGCTTGCGCTCTATTTCGCCAATCTTATCCATTTCAGCGCGTATATTACCAGGCTTATCGGCGAGCAGGTGGTTGTGTATATTTTACGCGAGCACCCGGTGGCTATGGCGGAGATTATTTTGCTGCTTACGGTATTGCTTTTGGCCGGTAAACGCATAAGGGCTCTGGGCAATATCACTCAGCTGCTCTTTTGGATCGTATTCATCAGTCTTTCGGTATTGGCTATAGTTGCGCTGAGTACCTGCGTAGTCGGCAATCTGCTGCCGGTAGGCACTTCATCGCTGCCCGATTATCTGCGCGGTACCGCCGTTTGCAGCTCATATCTTTTCAGCGCCGGGGTGGCGCTGCCTTTTTTCATTCCTTTTGTGAAAAATATTTACACTGAGAAGGTATATAAGGATTTTTTTCTGATCTTGCTGGCGGCGTTTGTGTTTTTTGCCGTATTTTACCTCTTGTGCATATCGATACTCGGTGCTGAAAAGACCGCCGAATTCGTATTTCCCGCCTTTTCCATCGTGCAGAGCGACAATGCCCGCAGCGCTTTTTTTGAGCGCTTTGAAGTGCTGCTGCTCACCGCCGTCATTAATCTTTATTTTATTTATACGAGCGTGATGACGCGCAGTATCGGGCTGTTGAGTGAGGAGCTTTGGGGCCTGAAGAAAGGCCGCTCCGTATTGTATATTTCATTTGTGGTAATTTTCGCGCTGGTCATGTTTCTTAACGGTGAGACCGTCGGCCGCGTTGTCTATGATTTCCTCAATTCATCGACGCTTACCTCGCCGCATGCCGTTTTACCCTATATAGTTTACGCGGGGTTTTTGATCAGGGAAAAGAGGGGCGCGCTCCATGCATAAAAAAATAATCTCCGTAATGTTCATTGCCGCTTTTCTTTTTACTTTTTTCGGCTCGACCAAGGCCGGTACTCTCGATGATCTCAATTTGGTGACATTTATCATCATGCACGGTAAAGATGAAGAGGGGCTTTATCATATCGATTTCGTCTCCAGTACGGGCAGTCTTCCCTCCGGTGAGGTCTCCGCCGGATACAGCGTGATAACCGGTGCCGGCAAGACCTTTGCCGAGTGCGTAAACAACGCCGAGAACATGACGGCGAAAACCGTTTTTTTCGGCCATATGAAAAGCGTTTTCTTTGATGAAAGCTTTTTTTCGCAGCGGGAT
>CAZIQU010000142.1:2945-3868 GCA_964541445.1 uncultured Lachnospiraceae bacterium
AAAAAAGCCATGGAGGACGACGAGAAGTCTGCCGTGGATTTTATCAACAATATGGTAAAAAAATTTCCTTTGGAGGGGCTGCTTACCGTGCGTTATAATTATTTCATTTCCGCTCAGCCCTGCGTATGCCTGCCTTATATAGTTATGGCTGATACTCTCGAATTTTCAGGCACCGCAGTGATAGATGACTATGTAATGGTCAAGCACTATCCGCTCGAATATTCAAACTGCTATAAGCTGCTCATTGACCGCGGCAATAACATTTATTTTAAACTGCCCGAAGGCGATCTGCATATCGACAGCGCCTCGATGAAGCTGACAAATGACGGCGGTGAGAATTTTTCGTACCGCCTCAATCTGACATGCCGGCTCGATTCGTATGCCGACGCTGACGATGACCGAAACGGCCGGCTTGATGCGATAGAAACGCGCGCTGAAAAATATTTACAAACGCTGTCGTATGAATATATCGAAAGCCTCAAAAACGAGGCCCGCGGCGACGCTCTCGGTATCGGCCGTTACCTGCGGCGTCACCGCAACGCGTATTATCTATCACTTGATAAAAGCGATTATGAGATATTTGCCGATAGCCGTATCACTGTCGAATATCACGTTCACATACTGCGTAACGGTATAATTTACTGATATACTGATACTATGAAAAAAGCAGATATTATCAATGTTGAAATAACGGAAAACATCTCACTGGGCAAGTCCGCCGCTCGTCATGACGGGCAGAAGATAATCATTGAGGGCGGCTACGCGGGGCAGAACGCCGATATACTTATAACCAAGTGCAAACAGAAACGCTGCGAAGGCCGCATAGTTAAGGTGCTGTGTGAAGCGCCGTTTCAGTGCGAGCCTTCTTGTCCGGATTTCGGCGTCTGCGGCGGCTGCACTTTTCAGGATATTGATTACGGAAC
>CAZIQU010000142.1:3878-4979 GCA_964541445.1 uncultured Lachnospiraceae bacterium
CACAGCTTGAGTTTAAGGAAACATATGTGCAAGAACTTTTGGAGAAGGCAGGCATCGCCTGCGAAGAATGGGAGCATATACTGCCTTCACCGGAAATAATCGCTTACCGCAACAAAATGGAATTCTCCTTCGGGGACAGGGAAAAGGGCGGCGAGCTGACTTTGGGGATGCATGAAAAGGGGAGGCATTACAGCGTTGTGCCGGTGCATGACTGCATTATTTCTCCGGCAGATTTCAATACCGTTTCCGCCGCCTGCGAAGAATACTTTCGCCGTGAGGGGAGTCCCTATTTCAATAAGATAACAAAGAGCGGCTTTCTGCGCCATCTGGTACTGCGCCGCAGCGTGAGTACCGGCGATATTTTGGTGAATATCGTCACTTCTTCCGCCGGCAGGCTTAACTGCGATGCGTTCTGCGCAATGCTGCGTGAGCTGCCGTTGGAAGGGCAGCTCGGCGGCGTTATACATACCGTAAACGACTCATTTGCCGATGCGGTGGTGGCGCAGAAGATCGAACTGCTTTATGGAAATGATTTTATTACCGAAGAGATAAACTCGCTGAAATTTCGTATTGGGCCGTTTTCGTTTTTCCAGACCAATACTCGCGGCGCCGAAATGCTTTACGGCAAAGCTATTGAGTACGCGGGCGATATAAAGAATAAAACGGTGTTCGATCTTTATTGCGGCACCGGTACGATAGCGCAGATCGCGGCATTGTCCGCCCACAAAGTCTGCGGGGTGGAAATCGTGGCGGAGGCTGTCGCGGCGGCGGAGGCTAATGCCGCCGCCAACGGTCTGACTAACTGCCGTTTTATCTGCGGCGATGTATTGAAAATGCTGCCGCAACTGACCGAAAAGCCGGATGTTATCATCGTCGACCCGCCGCGGGCGGGGCTGACGGCCCGCACCGCCTCCAAGCTGGCGGATCTGGGCGCCGATACCGTCGTTTATGTCAGCTGTAAGCCTGCTTCTCTGGCGGCCGACCTGCCGATATTTATCGGTCACGGCTATACCGTGAAAAAGATATGTACGGTAGATATGTTCCCATATACGGCGAACGTTGAGACGGTATGCTTATTGTCCAAACTTCGCAGCGACCATC
>CAZIQU010000143.1:0-4124 GCA_964541445.1 uncultured Lachnospiraceae bacterium
TTTGCCGATTTTATATTATTTACTATCATAATTATCTTTGGATGATGTCATAAATGAGCGGCGGCACTTCCGGGCGCGTTTCTCCCAGCGTATATGCCGCACTTATGCGCGCCGCTGCCGGTGTGAGTTTATCGGGCGAAGAGGCATACACCGTTGCCAGAGACTCGCCTTTTTCTGCGCGGTCGCCGATTTTCTTATGAATCATTATTCCTGCCGCCGGGTCGATGGGCGCGCCCTTTACTTCGCGGCCTGCGCCGGTATGCAGCGAGGCCAGCCCGATCTCGGCGCATTCAATACGGCAGACATAGCCGGCTGTCGCAGCCGGCACCTCGCGCATATACGCGGCCTCAGGCAAAAGTCCGGGGTCGTCGGCCTGTCGCGCGTCGCCGCCCTGTGCGGCTATCATTCTGCGGAATACCTCATAGGCGCGGCCGGAGGAAACAGCCTCCGCAAGCTGTTTTTTTGCTTCGTATTTATCGGCGGTAAGCCCGCATGTCTGCATGAGCGCCGCGCCCAGCGCGTAGCAGAGCTCGGTCAGGTCATCGGGGCCTTCGCCGTGCAGCGCCGCTATGGCTTCTTTTACCTCCAGCGCATTGCCTACGGCGTGACCCAAAGGCTGGTTCATGTCGGATATTACGGCGCATACCTTTTTGCCCGCCGCAGTGCCTATCTCCACCATTTTTTCCGCCAGCTCCTTGGCTTTGGGGTAGGTATCCATAAATGAGCCGGAGCCGGTCTTTACATCGAGCACGATGGCTTCGGCGCCGCTGGCCAATTTTTTGGACATGATGCTGGAGGCGATCAGCGAAACATTATTCACCGTGGCGGTAACATCGCGCAGCGCGTATAGCTTTTTGTCAGCCGGGGCAATATCCGCCGTCTGCCCGGCTACGGCGATGCCGCAGCTATTGACATTAGCTATGAACCGCTCCTCCGAAAGCTCGGTCGTAAGCCCGGTAAAGCTTTCCAGCTTGTCGATCGTTCCGCCTGTATGCCCCAAACCACGGCCGGACATTTTCGCCAGCTTCATGCCGCAGGCCGCCAGCATCGGTCCCAACACCAGCGTTGTCTTGTCGCCGACGCCTCCGGTAGAGTGCTTATCGACCTTTAAACCCTTTATGCCGCTCAAATCGATAACATCGCCCGAATGCAGCATGGCATCTGTCAGGGTGAAAGTCTCACGGTCGCTCATTTTGTTCAGGCAAATTGCCATAAGCAGTGCCGCCGTCTGATAGTCCGGTATATCGCCCGAAGTGACACCCTTGATAAAATAGCGTATCTCGTCGTCAGTCAGTTCTTCGGCATTCTTCTTTTTTTCAATAATATCGTACATATCCATAGCCGTTACTCCCTATCTGCCGCGCACGAAACCGCCGTACACGGTCTTTATATCGTTTATGCTCACGACCGCATCGTCGACATTATCGTTTATCAGGGATATAGCATCGTTGATGCGTTTTCTTTTAAGGTGTATGAGCAAAATGGCCCGGCGGTAATTGTAAGATTCACCCTGCATGACCGTTACCCCGAATTTGTGCTCCCGCAGAATATTGGCCAGCCGGTAGCCCTCCGTTTCGCGTACGATCACCTGCAGCGACGCGAAGCCGATCGCCAGCTTGTTTTCTATGGTGATGCCCAGATAATTGCCCAGTGCGTAAGCGGAAGCGTAAACTATCGCTTTGAGCAGATTGCCGCTCAGATCGGTGATTATCGATGAAACGATATATATCCATATAAGTGAAATGACAAAACTGATCATCGTGGCCGGTATGCGCTTACCTCTGTTGACTAAGACGATGCGCAGGGTATCGAGCGTGACCTCGACGATCTTGCCGAAAAAAATCGCAAAATATACTATTATGCCGTTGCCGTTTAAAAAGTCCATGCAGCCCTCCGAATTGCAAGTACAGTATAGCACAAAAGCCGGTGCGGTGGTATAATCATCATATATTATATTATGCGGCATAAATGCCGTAATATGGGAGTTTAATGGATATTCAATGGTATCCCGGCCATATGGCCAGGGCCGAGAGGCTGATGCGTGAGGAGGCGAAGAAGGCCGATGTGGTTTTCCTCGTCGGCGATGCCCGCGCCGTGCGCCAAAGCATAAACGAAAAGCTGGGAACGGCTTTCGCGGGTAAGAAAACGGCTTACATTTACAATAAGAGCGGTCTGTGTGATGAAAAAATGCTGCGGCAATGGAAAGAGCATTTTGCTCACGCGGACGCACCGGTGTTTTTTACGGACTGCCTGCAAAAGAAGGGCTTTGCGGAGATCGCCGCCTATATGCGCGGTCTTCGTGCCGATCTTCGTTATACGCGCGAGCTGCGCGCCGTCATCGCCGGAATACCCAATGTCGGCAAATCGATGCTTATAAATGCGCTGACGCATAAGGCCTCCGCCAAAACGGGCAATACCCCGGGCGTTACCCGCGGTATCAACTGGATCGGCTCTGCCGGTGATTTCTATATGCTTGATACACCCGGCGTTCTGCCGGTAAAATTTGCCGACCGTGAGGACGGTATGGTGCTGGCATCTCTGGGCTGCGTAAAGGATACGATATTTGACCGCGAAGAGCTGGCGCTCTGGCAGCTCGGTTTTCTGTCACGCCGTTATCCGCAGCTGTTATCCGCCCGTTATCTTACGGAAGCGGAGGAGCTTTCTCCCGAAGAAATATTTGCCGCCATAGCGCGCCGCCGCGGTTTTCTGCGTAAGGGCGGCGAGTACGACAGTGAAAGGTGCGCCGCTGTTATACTTGAGGAAGTGCGCAACGGCATTGTCGGCCGCATCTCATTTGACAATGAGGTGACCGCCGATGATTGAGACCTCGGCTTATACGGTTAAAGAGCTTAAGGCCATGGCCGACAGCCTGCCGGCGGACGAGTGCGGCGAGCTGATAAAGAACATGTATGCCGACAGCCGCGAGGGCGTAAAAAAACTGGCGCTTGAACTCAACAGAAAGAAAGATCGGTCGGCGCGTGAAGCTCTGCGTATAGATAACCTTAAACGCATAGAACTGGGTTATTACGCCGACGGTAAAAAATATGTGGCCGGCTGCGATGAGGCCGGGCGAGGGCCGCTCTGCGGACCGGTGGTGAGTGCCGTGGTAATTATGCCGCCGGAGAGCCGCATACCGCGAGTAAATGATTCGAAAAAACTTACGGAAAAAACGCGTGAAGAGCTTTACGCGCGGATCACGGCGGAGGCTGTGGCTTGGTCGGTCGGCGCGGTCGATAACGAGACTGTTGATAAAATAAATATCCTGCAGGCGACAAAGCAATCGGTGCGGCAGGCGCTGGCGGATATAACGCTCAAGCCGGATATGCTGCTTACCGACGCTCTTTATATCGGCGGCATTTCGATACCGCAGAAGTCTTTTATCAAGGGTGACGCCAATCTTTACTGCATAGCCGCGGCCAGCATCATCGCCAAGGTCACCAGAGATCGTCTTATGTACGAATACGACAGACAGTACCCGCAGTACGGTTTCGCCGCCAATAAAGGCTACGGCACCGAGGAACATATGCAGGCGCTGAAAAAATACGGGCCCACGCCGATACACCGGCGGACCTTTATTCACGGCATAACCGAGCATACTCATGCATTTGTCGGCCGAAGCGGCGAAAAGGCGGCCGCCGAATATCTGCGCGGCAAAGGCTATGAGATCATCACCGCCAATTTTAAACGCGCTGACGGCGAGATAGATATAATTGCCGCGAAAGACGGTATAACGGTATTTGCGGAAGTTAAAGCAAGAGGTGATTCAAGCTTTGGAAAACCGGAGGAATGTGTTAATATCGAAAAGCAGCGCCGCATAGTGAAAACGGCAAACCGTTATATGCTTGAGCACGGGCTTTTTTCGGGCGTGCGCTTCGATATCGTTGCGGTAGATATCAGGCCGGAAGGCGGATACGCCATTCGGCATTACGAAAACGCCTTTACGGCGGAATAATTCTTTTTTACGGGAGAGCTTATGCTTCAGATCATCGATCTCGGCCTCAGTTTCGGCGCCGAGACGCTTTTTAAGGACGGAAATATTAAATTCACCGAAGGCAACTGCTACGGCATCATCGGCGCCAACGGTGCCGGAAAATCCACATTACTGCGTATACTGGCAGGCGAAC
>CAZIQU010000143.1:4134-4963 GCA_964541445.1 uncultured Lachnospiraceae bacterium
GTGCTGAAGCAGGACCATTTCGCTTTTGACGCTTACAGCGTGCTCGATACGGTCATAATGGGCAACCTGCGTCTTTACACGGTGCAGAAGGAAAAAGATGCCTTGTACGCCAAAGAGGACTTTACCGATGCGGACGGACTTCGCGCTTCCGAGCTGGAAGCCGAATATGCCGAGCTGAACGGTTGGGAGGCCGAAGCGGAAGCCAGTAAGCTCATACAGGGTCTGGGGCTTGATGAAAGCATTTTAGAAGAGCAGATGAAGGATATCGGCGAAAAGGAAAAGGTAAAGGTGCTGCTGGCACAGGCACTTTTCGGACAGCCGGATATAATTCTGCTGGATGAGCCTACCAACGGTATAGATATTGCTTCGGTAAACTGGCTGGAGGATTTTCTGATAGATTTTCCCGGTACGGTCATTGTTGTCTCGCATGACAGGCATTTTCTCAATAATGTCTGCACGCATATCGTCGACATAGATTACGGCCGCATCAGACTTTATATGGGCAACTATGAGTTTTGGTACGAATCAAGTCAGCTCATGCAGCGCATGATCAAGAACCAAAACAAGAAAAACGAAGATAAGATAAAGGAACTGCAAAGCTTCATAGCCAGATTTTCCGCGAATAAATCGAAATCGCGTCAGGCGACATCACGAAAAAAACTGCTGGAAAAGATAACGGTGGAGGAGCTGCCCGCGTCATCGCGTCGTTATCCCTTTGTGGAATTTGTGATGGACAGGGAACCCGGCAAGGAAATACTTACCGTTGAGCATCTCAGCAAAACGGTGAACGGCGTAAAGTTGCTTAACGACATTTCCTTTAAAGTCAACA
>CAZIQU010000144.1:0-4950 GCA_964541445.1 uncultured Lachnospiraceae bacterium
AAGGCCGGCAATGCCGCAGGAGATGCCGCATAGTATGTACCAGCCGATAAATGACATGAAAAATGAAAAAATTTCTCCTTTACACCCATAGGTGAGCGCCATCGAGACCTTTATGGCTTCACGGCAGCCAATGCGCGGATTGTCGGCAAGTACATATTCGGTCATGCTGTATTCTATCGACTTTATTATACCCGGTATAACAAAGAGCAGCGACCACAGAAAAATAAAGAGGTCGCGCCACAGCATGGAGCCGATCACATAGCCGTAGTCGGCAAACCCACCGGCCAAATCGCGTATCTCGCCGTTGCCGTAACGGTTGTGTTTTAAGAAGAATTTTGCCATGCCCACGGTCAGCACCGGCAGCACAAAAACAGAGATCAGCGCGGAAAAGGCGGTAGTGCTGCGTACTTCTACGGTCTTGCCGTATAATTCCACATATTCGGTGCGGGTTATTCCGCTCAGTGCTGCTGCTGCCATAAATATTACCGCCGCCAACAGCAGGGTATTCCATTTGCCGGCAAGCCCGGCTTTGGCTTTCGCTTTAAGTCCTATTCTGTCTATCATGGTTTCCTCATTTTATATAATATTTGCTGCACTGATAAATGATATTATCGCCGGCGCAATTTGTCAAAGGTTTTCATGCTGCTCTCATAATTTAAAACGAGCCGGGCAGGAAAATATTTTTATTAACTAATTCATAGTATTTTTATATGAATACTTGCAATTATTATTACGGTTGTGATAAGATAGTGCTGAACGAAAAAAACACATGAGGTAATAAAATGACACGGATTATATATGCCGATAACGCGGCGACCACTCCGGTAAGCGAGACTGCTCTCGAGGCCATGATGCCTTACTTTCGCGAGCAGTTCGGCAATCCTTCCGGCTTTTACGCGGCAGCGCGCCGGGCAAAGACCTCTTTGGAGGAGGCTCGTGCACAGGTGGCTGCGGTGTTGGGAGCGCAGCCTGATGAAATTTATTTTGCCGGCGGCGGCAGCGAGTCCGATAACTGGGCGCTTAAGGGCGCGGCGGAAAATTACGCCAAAAAGGGCAAACATATTATCACCACAAAAATAGAACATCATGCTTTGCTGCGCAGCGCGGAATTTTTGCAGCGGCACGGCTTTGAGGTGACTTATTTAAATGTGGATGAAACCGGGCTTGTTTCGCTTGATGAGCTAAAGGCGGCCATAAGACCTGATACCGTTTTGATTTCCGTTATGACGGCCAATAATGAGATCGGCACAATTCAGTCGGTGGCCGAGATCGGCGCTGTCGCGCGCGAACACGGCATTCTTTTTCATACCGACGCTGTGCAGGCGGTGGGCCATATACCGATAAATGTAAACGCCATGAATATAGATATGCTGTCGCTTTCTTCGCACAAGTTCAATGGGCCGAAAGGCGTCGGCGCGCTCTATATTCGTAAGGGTGTACGCTTGCCGAGCTTTATTGACGGCGGCGGACAGGAAAAAGGCAAGCGCGGCGGCACCGAAAATGTGGCCGGCATTGTCGGCATGGCGGCGGCGCTCACCGAGGCTGACGCGCATCTGGCTGAAAACGCGGCGAGGGTGAGCGCGATGCGCGACCGTCTTTTGGCCGGTATCGCTGAAATACCGTACAGCCGCATTACCGGCGCGCGCGACAATCGGCTGCCGGGTATCGCTTCGTGCGTATTTGAATGTATTGAAGGCGAATCCATGGTGCTTATGCTCGATATGGAAGGTATATGCGCCTCAAGCGGCTCTGCCTGTTCATCCGGCTCGCTCGATCCCTCGCATGTGCTTTTGGCTATCGGCTTGCCGCACGAGGTGGCGCACGGCTCACTCAGGCTTTCGCTTTCGGCCGACAACACCGATGAGGATATCAATTATATTCTGGCGAAGCTGCCGCCCATCATTGAACGGCTGCGTTTCATGTCGCCGGTGTGGGAAGAAAAAATGAAAGGGGAAAATCAGAATGATTTATTCAGATAAGGTTATGGAGCATTTCCGTGATCCGCATAATGTGGGGGAGATACCCGATGCCGACGGCATAGGCGAGGTTGGTAATGCCCGCTGCGGTGATATAATGAAGATGTACTTAAAGATAAACGATGACTGCATCATTGAAGATGTGAAGTTTAAAACATACGGGTGCGGCGCGGCCATAGCGACTTCATCAATGGCTACGGATATGGTAAAGGGCAAAAGCATAAACGATGCGCTTCAGCTGACAAACAAGGCCGTTATGGAGGCGCTTGACGGCTTGCCGCCGGTAAAGGTGCATTGCTCCGTTCTGGCGGAGGAAGCCATACGCGCGGCTCTCGCCGACTATTACCGCCGCCGCGGTATCGACCCCGAGCCGATAGTCGGCGTGGCCAAAGAAAGCTGTCCGGCCTGCGGTGCCGGTGAAGAAATGCACAGCGGAGAATAAAAATATGAAAATATCAACTAAGGGCAGATACTCGCTCAGGCTCATGCTCGATCTGGCTTTGGAATACCGCCGCGGCAGTATTTCCCTTAAGGATATCGCCGCAAGGCAAAATGTTTCGTTAAAATATCTTGAGCAGCTCATAGCGCCCTTATGCCGGGCAGGTTATGTGGTAAGCAAACGCGGCGCCGCCGGCGGCTACAGCCTGGCCCGTGAGCCGGAGACTTATACCGTGGGTGATATTATCAGGCTTACCGAGGGCGATTTGGCTCCCGCGCCCTGCCTTGCGGCGGGGCCGGGCTGCCCGGATATGCGCAGCTGTGTTTATACGGAGATCTTTGCCGATGTGCAGAAAGCCGTCTTTGACGTTCTTGACGGCGTGACTCTTAAAGATATGGCGGATAAATTCCGCGAAAAAAACGGCGAGATTGCCAACATAAAAGAATAAGAGCGCCGAAAGTACATAAAGCGTGTTGCTATCGGCCGGTCAGCTCCTGCAGATAAGCTTCGGCTTCTTCTCTTGATTTAAATATGACAGCCGTTGTTCTTTCACTGTATTCCGACAGCAGCCTGTATATCTCCGGCAGCTGCTCTTTGCGAAAGTCGGTTATCCACTGTCGGAAATCCTCATCAAATTCAGTTTCTGTCCAAGGCATATCCTCACGCTGTTTTTCTATGCGAGCCTGTGCGCCGGCAAGGCATACTTCCGTCGGGTAATCCAATAAAAACACGGTATCACACGCCTGCAAACGCGTACCGAGCGTTCTGCGGTAATTCCCGTCGATTATCCATCTGTCCTTTTGCGTTATATCAGCCAGTTTTTTATCAAATTCTTCGGCTGTGATATTTGTTCGGTCGGGCTTATGCCAAAGCATATCCAAATAAAACAGCGGAAGGCCTGTAATATCACGCAGTTTCCGCGCGAATGTACTTTTCCCCGATCCGGGGCAGCCGATTACGATCACCTGCATCATGGCGGAAGCTTTCATTTTGCGATACCGTCTTTCAAAGCCAGAAAAGATGCATTAAAACATATAAGAAGACATATACGGCGATCATCATTATCCGATAAAAAGTTTTATCGGTTTTTTTCTCGATCTTTTCCAGCGGTGTGTGCGCCGGCCCGTGGTTGATGTACATATAATTGCCTCCCGCGAAAAGGTTAAGCGCCGAGGCGATAACGTAAGAAACGGCAAAGATCACGGCAAAATAGATAAAATAAGAAAAAGAGGGCCGAAAGCCGAAAAACAACAGCGGTATCAGCGGCACGACAATAAGACAGCTGTGAGAAAAGTAATATTCGATGCTGCGAAAATTAAAGTACGGGTAGCGCGCCGCCGCTGATTCGGGGGTTAAAAGCGCCATAACGGCGGAAAGCGGTGACATGGCGTAAACATAGTCCATAAAGCCGCCGTTCATAGTAACGGCAGCCAAAAAACAGATTATCACATTGAAGCTGCATATATGAAAGGGCAGGGAATAATCGGCCTTGAAGTTCTTCTGTATAAAGATATAATTGCCCAGCCTGCCGAAAATGAAAAACAGGTTGAGTGACGCCAGTATTCGGTATACGGCGAGCGAAATTTCTTTGCCGCCCACTCGGCAGATAATCAGCATTGCCGCCATAAAAAAGACGGAAATGCTTAAAAATCCGAGCTGTTTTTTGTCAAAAATACCTATTTTATGCGATGGTGTATAATTGTCTTCTTTAAAGAAATCCATAAATTATTTCCGCGTTGTCATTTTTAAGTTATTATAGCACCTTTTCGTATTCATTCGTATGTACAGCATAAAAGTCTGCCGCAGAACATTAACGGCGGCGTATACGGTTTATCGCAATTACTTAAAATACTGCTGATATATTAAAATAAATAATAAATAAAAACAGAAGGCAGCGGCAATAAATTTTTTATTGTGCCTGTCTTTATGTACTTTGTTGTTGTGAAAAGTTTTATGCCGAAATTATCGTTCACCGTCATCGCCGAAATATTTTTGCAGGCATTTTTCCACGGTCTCGCGTTCCGCGCCTTTAAAAGTGAATTCCGCGGCAATCTTCCGGCTAATGGTATTTTTGTCGGTGCCCTTTCTGATCATAGATGCGATCTTTCTTTCTATTTTCGGTACATAAAAAGCTTCATAGCCGCTGTCGGCATTTTCGCCCGGCACGCTCAGCGCCGCTTCGACTGCCTCTCTGATGTCTTCGGCGCTGTAGCCAAGCGAAGCCAGAGCCCGGCTTATCTTTTCGCGCCTGATAACGGGCGGGTATTTGCCGAGCGAGCGGTTTTTTCCCGCCGCGGCTTTCTCGGCGTTTTCGCGTCGTGCACCGAGCGAGTATGTCGCCAGCGCCGCACCGGTATCTTCGGCGCCTACACCCTTTTCGCGCAGCTTGTTTTTGATGTAGCCCGGCCCCTTAAGCGAAAGCGCCGCCGAATTTACAAAGCTTTCGGCATAAGCCCGGTCGTTTATGTAGCCGTAGCCCTTCATTTTATTTACTGCCGTCATCACTGCCTTGGCTGATATGCCAAGCGAAAAAAG
>CAZIQU010000145.1:0-1184 GCA_964541445.1 uncultured Lachnospiraceae bacterium
ACGGATATGGCGCTCGTCATCGATGCCATAGAGCTTTTGTACAGTAAGATATACGATGGCTTTGTGATCGTTTCCAGCGACAGCGATTATACGCCCTTATCCATCAAGTTGCATGAATCCGGCATATATGTGATCGGTGTCGGCGAGCATAAAACGCCGGAATCCTTCCGTAATTCCTGTGACGAATTCGTCTTTCTGGAAAATCTGGATGACGGCGGTGCTGCTCCCGCCGATGCGGGGAACGCCGCTGCCGATGCCTCAGCGGGATCTGCCGCGACGAAAAAAGCCGCCGCAGCGAGTAATACCGCGGATGGAGCGGGCGGCAAAGATAAGGCTTCCGATAAGGAAATACAGCTCGTGCATACGCTGCTGCGCAAGGCATGGGAAACATACCAGGACGATGATGAATATGTGAACTTCAGCTCCGCAGGTACTTATATAAAGAGGATAAAACCTGACTTTGATGTACGTTCCTACGGCTATTCGAAGCTTTCCAAGCTGATTGCCGCTTATCCGAAAATGTACGATAAAAAAAGATATAACGGTAAAGGCACATCAACTATATTTGCTTATAAGTGCAAATAAGGCCTCAGTAGCTTGCTGCCGGATAATATAGGAAGGGGTCAGTTCTCATGAAAAACAGAGATCTGACCCCCTTTGTTCATCGGCAGAAAAACAGAGATCTGACCCCCTTGTTCATCGGCAGAAAAGCAGAGATCTGACCCCTTGGTTTCGCAGACGCCCGTTTTTGTCCGCAGTGAAGGCCAAATGATTGCCGTTTTTATCGCGGCAAGCCCTCATCGCTCATTTAATTTAACTTTAATGCTTTTCGCATGGAATTTTTTATGTCGTTATGCTATTTTATAAGCGAAATGATTTATAGGAGGAATATTCATCATGGCATATTGCAGTAAATGCGGACAGGAGATTGACGACAAAGCCGCTTTCTGCCCGGCCTGCGGCGCGGAGGTGGGTGCGCATTTCGCTAAGGACGGCGACAACGACAGCCGAAACGCGTATACATCATATACAGCAAAAACAAAAACAGAAGACGGCGGCATGTTTGACGGTTTTTCGGAAAAAGCCGAGGAGTTCGGCAAAAAAGCGACGGAGACCTTCAATGAGATAAACGACACGCCCGACCATTCACAGGAATACGGCGGCGACGATGTGGCGAACAATAA
>CAZIQU010000145.1:1206-4942 GCA_964541445.1 uncultured Lachnospiraceae bacterium
GGCGGTACTTTCTTATTTCAATCTGCTGGTGCTGATCCCGATATTTGCCGGCAAAAATTCGGCATTCGCCCGTTTTCACGCCAACCAAGGGCTTATTTTGCTCATACTGGAGGCACTCATCGGCCTTGTTGATAAAATACTCGGCTGGACCGGCATCGTAGCCCTTGTGTGCGGCATACTTTATTTGTGCGTAGGCATACTGGCGATCATCGGCATAGTAAACGCCGTTCAGGGCAAGGCTAAGGAGCTGCCGATAGTCGGCGGATTTAAAATACTTTCATAAGCTTTTGCTTATGCCGCCGATCTGCGCGGGGGTATATCTGACGGCAGCATCGCGGCGAGCAGAGCCGCGGTATCGTAATGTGACCGATACCGCGGCTTTATTTTATATGTTTATCTTGCTTCGCAGCAGTTTTTTCCGCGCAAGTCCGTCACGCTCATAACGGTGAACCTTTCGCGTTTTTACTTATTTATTATATTTATGACAATAAATGTATTTATTCACTTACCGCATATTTTTTCATTTCTCCGCTAAACTTGTTGTTTTTTCTCTTATCACGGTGTAAAATAACAGAAAATGTTGAAGTTATCGAGCTCGGTGCAGAGACGCCGGCGAAACGCCAACTAATAATCATACAACATCACGATTATTTTTTGTGCCTTGCCGGTTCTGCGGCAAGGCACTTTTTTTCAGGAGGAGAACATGAAGCTGAAAGCGGAACTGATGGACGAAAAAGCCATGAACAGGGCCCTGATGCGTATTGCTCATGAAATAACCGAAAAAAACAGCGGCACCGATGAGCTCTGCCTGATAGGCATACTGCGCCGCGGCAAAACTCTGGCGGAGACTGTCGCCGCCGATATTGCCGCGATAGAAGGTGTTGAGGTTCCCTGCGGCTGTGTAGACGTGAGTTTTTACCGCGATGACCTGACGCAGAAGACTGAAAGCCCGATAGTCGACAGCGCCGATATCCCATTCGACATCAGCGGCCGCCGCGTTGTTTTGGTGGACGATGTGCTTTATACCGGCCGCACTGCCCGTGCCGCCATGGAGGCGCTGATAGCCTACGGTCGCCCACGGGTTATTCAGCTGGCGGTTTTGATCGACAGAGGTCACCGCGAACTGCCGATACGCGCCGATTATGTCGGCAAAAACGTACCCACTGCCCGCAGCGAGATGATCGAGGTAAGGGTAGCTTCTTACGACGGCGAGACTAAGGTCTGCCTGATGGATACAAGTCAGCAATAAAATTTATTATAAAAGAGGAAATCATCATGGACAATTCCAAACTGGGCTACCTGCCCGAAGAACGTCCCCCGCTGGGGAAACTGCTGCTCTATGCTTTGCAGCAGGTAATAGTAATGTTCCCGGCCACTGTTACCGTGGCGCTCATTACCGGCTTTCAGGTTTCCACCACAATTTTTGCCAGCGGCCTGGCGACTATCTGCTTCGCGCTTATCACCGGCAAAAAGCTGCCGCTGTATTACGGCTCAAGCTTTGCCTATCTTTCCGCCATCAGCGGTTTGGTAGCCGCTCAGGGCTACGCCACCTCCAACGGCATACTGCCCACCGAAGCTATCCAAATAGCGCAGTTCGGTATTATCGCTTCCGGCCTCGTTTCCATAGCCGCCGGATTTCTGATACGCTTTGCCGGTAAAGAAGCGGTGGAAAAGATATTGCCGCCTTCCGTAACCGGTTCTATCGCCATGATAATCGGTCTGACTCTGGCGGGCAACGCTCTTTCCGACGCAGCTCCCAACGGCGGCTCAAATCTTATCTGGCTCATTTCGCTGGCTACGCTGCTCTCCACGGTCTTTTTCTCCAAATATCTCAAGGGCGTACTCGGTCAGCTCCCGCTGCTTTTAGGCGCCGGAGTCGGCTGCCTTACCGCACTTATCATCTATCTTATCGGCGGCGAGAGCTATAACTTTTTCCGTGAACTGCCGGCGGAGGTGCTGGCGGCCTCAACATGGAAGCTGGGCGACGGCTCGATATTCGCGCTGCCGGCTTTCTCACTGCCCAAGGTATCGTGGGCGGCAGTCGCGGCGATAATGCCGATAGCCATTGCGACTATCCCCGAATCGACCGCGCACGTTTATCAGCTCGATATTTATGTAAACAATGTTGCCAAGGCCAAGGGCAGCAAGAAAAAATACGATATGGCCGCGCTTCTTGACCGCAACCTTATCGGTGACGGTATCTGCGATATGATCGCCGGCTTCATCGGCGGACCGGCCGGAACAAACTACGGCGAAAACATCAGCACAATGGCGATCACCAAGGTGTTCAGCGTTCCGGTACTGATGGCCGCCGCCGGCATCGCCATGGTAGTATCATGCTTTACACCGCTTATCAAGGTGATCTACGGTATTCCGCTGGCTGTTATCGGCGGACTGGAGATCTACCTCTTCGGCGCGATCGCCGCTCAGGGTATTGCCATTATGATCGATAAAAAATGCGATATGTTCTCGGCTAAAAATACCGCCGTTATCGCCAGCATCATGGTCATCGGGCTGGGCATCAATTATAAATACGGCGGCACGCTCGATTTCTTCGGCTTACAGGTGCCGGCTGTTGCCGGAGCGGCTGTCTTCGGAATTTTGCTCAATCTGCTGCTCAGCATCGGCGATAAAAAAGAAAAAGCTCTCAGCGGCAAATAAAAATACAACATACCTATCCAAATGAAATGTATAAGCTCTGATGGGGACAGGTCTCGCTTGCACCGAAGCGCGATCTGTCCCTTTTTCGGTTTGTAATACGCAGGCATAGGCGGGCTCGGCTCAGGCGGCAGTTGACATTCACGCCGTTTTGCATTAAAGTATAACCGTCCGCAAAAGATAATAACGGAGGATATATAATGGATAAACTTTCTCATCAGGATATAGCAAAGCTTATCGACCATGCGCTTTTAAAGCCGCAGATGACGCGTGATGAGGTAAAAGCCGGTTCTTTGACGGCGCTCAAATACGGCGCGGCCTCGGTCTGTGCCCGCAGCTGTGATGTCGCTTTTGTGCACGATATATTAAAAGGCAGCGATGTTATGACCGGTACGGTCATCGGTTTTCCGCACGGCACGCAATCAACGGCGGCCAAAGTCGCGGAGACGGCTGCGGCCATTAAAGACGGCGCCGCGGAAGTTGATATGGTGATACCTATCGGCTTGGCGCTGAGCGGCGAATACAACATTGTACGCGACGATATCGCTGCCGTACTGAAAACGGCGCACGGCGAAGGCGCGGCGCTGAAGGTGATATTTGAGAACTGTTACCTCAATGATGAAGTGATCGTTAGGCTATGTGAGCTATGCAGCGAATTAGAGGTGGATTTTGTCAAAACCTCAACCGGTTTCGGCACATCGGGTGCTAAACTCGCCGATGTAAAGCTGATGCGCGCGCATACGCGCCCGCAGACGGGGGTAAAGGCTTCCGGCGGTATCCATACGCTGGATGAGCTGCTGGCCATGGTAGAGGCCGGCGCCAACCGTATCGGTGCCAGCGCTACCGAAGCCATTGTTGAAGAAGCGATAAAACGCGGTCTGTAAAGAGCAAACGGCTGCAGGCCGCGGCGGCGCGTATGCGGCGCTGTCGGCCGCCGCTTGCTCTATCGCTTAATGATATTTCAACTGATTATTGCAATTACTGCGGGAATTTTATATAATACTTTTTGTAGTTGTGTCGGTGTGATGGAATTGGCAGACGTGCTGGACTCAAAATCTGCTTCGCCATTTCATGTCGG
>CAZIQU010000146.1:0-4935 GCA_964541445.1 uncultured Lachnospiraceae bacterium
CCAATTCATTCAACACATTTACATTTTCACAGGTTTCATTGAGCACGGCGTCGCCGATGATTTTTTCTTCCATCACTTCGGTAAGCGTATTCCATGTACCGAGATCCATCCAGCGGCCGTCAAACCGCATGAGCCTGATATTTTTTTCTTTTTCCGCCACCGCGTAATCAAAGCTCACCTTCGGCAGCTGCTCATATTTTGAAAACAGATCGTCATAATCGGTAAAGTCGATCAAGGTATGTGCTTTGTCTAATAAATATTTTAATTTAAAGGCAAATACGCCGCTGTTCCACAGCGCACCGCGGCCTATAAATTTTTCCGCGGTCGATATGTCCGGTTTTTCTTTAAATGAATCGACCGCACAGATCTCACCGTCACCGGCGGGAATGATATATCCGTATTTTTCACTCGGGTATGTGGGCTTTATGCCCATCAGCACCAGTCCGCTGTCTTCAAGCGCCGCTGTTTGAGCCAGGCGTGCCAACGCCTGAAAATATTCTTCATCCACATAAGGATCGACAGGGCAGACGACAACAGTATCGTTTTTATCAGTCTTTTTTATATCCGCCAAATAAGCGCACACCAATGCTATTGCCGGGAATGTGTCGCGGCGGCAGGGCTCGGCGCAAATATCAACATTGTGCCCCAACTGATTTATTATGGCGGAGACCTGACTCTTCGCCGTAGCCACAGTTATGCACTTACGGTCAAATACCTGCCCCGCCTGTCGGTACATCCTCTGCAGCATCGACTCATATTCGCCGCCTTGCCTGAACATCTTGATAAACTGTTTAGATCTGACATCATTGGAAAGCGGCCACAACCGCTTGCCTGAACCGCCGGAAAGCAATACGATATTCATACTTTTATAGTCCGTTTATATTAAATTTTACCCACGCTTTTATCTTTCTGTCCGCACGGGGTTTTGCAGAAAATCCTCATAAGCAAGCCGCAGCCCGTCCTCAAGCTCGGTAGTGTAATGCCAGCCTAAAGATGACGCTTTCGATACATCAAGAAGCTTACGCGGCGTGCCGTTGGGTTTGCTCTCATCCCAGCGAATCTCACCGTTATAGCCCACGGTCGCGGCAACAAGCTCGGTCAGCGCTTTGATGTTTATTTCCTTACCGCTGCCGGCATTTACGGTCTCATCACCGCTGTAACTGTTCATCAAAAATACACAAAGCTGCGCCAAGTCATCGACATAGAGAAATTCGCGAAGCGGGCTGCCGTCTCCCCAGCAGACGACATACGGCGCAGCGTTTATCTTGGCCTCATGAAAACGACGTATAAGAGCCGGTATAACATGGCTGTGCGTCGGGTGATAATTGTCATTAGGCCCGTAAAGATTGGTCGGCATTACCGAAATATAATCGGTATGATACTGCTTATTGAGAAACTCACAGTATTTCAGCCCGGATATTTTTGCCAGCGCGTAGGCCTCATTCGTTTTTTCCAACGAACCGCTCAAAAGACAGTTCTCAGGCATCGGCTGCGGTGCTAAGCGCGGATATATGCATGAAGAGCCGAGAAATTCCAGCTTTACGCAGCCGTTCTGCCACGCAGAATGTATCACATTCATTTCCAGCATCATATTTTCGTACATAAAATCAGCCAAGGCTTCCGAATTGGCGCCGATACCGCCAACCTTTGCCGCCGCCAAAAAAACATACTGCGGCTTTTCAGCGGTAAAAAATTCAGCCACCTGCTTTTGATCACAGAGATCGAGCTCGGCGTGTGTACGCACGATAATATTGTCATAACCCTGACGCTCAAGTTCGCGCAGTATGGCGGAACCTACCATGCCGCGATGCCCTGCGACATATATTTTTGCGTGTTTATCCATAAATGCTCCTTAATCCGCTGCCGAAACAGAAATTTTAAATATATACTTACATTTTGCCGGCAAGCATAGCTTCCGCGGCGGCTGTTTTTCGGTCATGAGCGGCCATTATGCGAATAAGGCTCTCATAGCTCGTTCTGCGCGGGTCCCAACCCAACACGCTGCGCGCTTTCGAGGGATCGCCCAGCAGGTTATCGACATCGGTCGGGCGGTAAAAGTCTTTATTTACCGTAATTATCGCTTTGCCGCTTACTTTATCATAACCGATTTCATCTTCGTTTTTGCCTTTCCAAACGATCTCAATACCGTTTTCCGCGAACGCTCTCTCGGCAAAATCTCTCACGGTATGCTGTTCGCCCGTAGCGATAACAAAATCCTCCGGAGTGTCATGCTGCAGCATCAACCACATACATTCTACATAATCTTTGGCATATCCCCAATCACGCAAGGAATCAAGATTGCCCAGCTCCAAATGATCCTGCAATCCCTCGGCGATGCGGGCCGCCGCCACTGTGATCTTGCGCGTGACAAAATTTTCACCGCGCCGCTCGCTCTCATGATTAAAATACCGTTTACGGCAAACATACCGTAGGCTTCACGGTACTCCTTCACTATCCAATAACCGTATTGCTTGGCCACAGCGTAAGGCGAATACGGATGAAACGGCGTAGTTTCGCTTTGCGGCGTTTCCTCTATTTTGCCGTACAGCTCGGAGGTCGAGGCCTGATATACGCGGGTATGCTCACTCAAAGCGCATATACGTACCGCCTCCAATATGCGCAGTACGCCCAGCGCGTCGACATCGCCGGAATACTCAGGAGCCTCAAAAGAGACCTGCACATGCGACTGCGCCGCCAGATTGTATATTTCATCCGGTTTGACCTCGTTCACTATGCGCACGAGCGACAGGGAATCCGCCATATCGCCGTAATGAAGCGATATTCTGTCGATTACCGGCGTAAGCCTCTCGGTATTTACAACAGAAGAACGGCGGATAATGCCGTGAACCTCGTACCCTTTTTCCAGTAAAAGCTCCGCCAGAAAAGATCCGTCCTGCCCGGTGATGCCGGTGATTATGGCTTTTTTCATTGCTTCTCCTTCAATGACAGTTATTATCGGCTATGCGAAGCCTGTTTTCACGCATACTGCCGTACGATAAAGTCATTTCTGCCGGCAAAACAGGCGAAATACCCGCAGCCGGCATAATAATTATATACCGCTTTTCGATTATACTAAAACAAAAACGCGTTTCCGCCGAGCAATCGCTATTTTTTCATGATATCACGGATAGCTTCGCGTTTGCCGATATACCTTTTTATCTGTGTGCAAAACGCATGAAGCAGATATTTGCCCGGTACCGCCAGAAAAATAAAGCTGAACCGGTAAAACGGATTGCTCACAGACCGCTTGCTGAAAACCTTTTTGCGCGTCATATCATCATATATGTTGAAACCTGTGGTCTCTTCATCGACAAAGTATCGCAGCGTGGGATCACAGTACACTTTATAGCCGTATCGGCGGCAGGCGCGTATGGTCCACTCGTAATCAGAAGCGTAATGCGGCAGCAGCACCGGATGGAACCCGCCTATACGCAACAGGTCTTCCACACGCATAAACAAACTGCGGGTAGATGCGCAGTTGCCGTATTCGCGCCCGTCGCAGGTATCTTTAAGCTCCTTGAAGTCATATTCCACCGCGCCGTCCACCTGTTTCCCGCTTTGACGGCTGATACCGCAGCCGGTAAGCAGCGTATGCGGACGCTCAGAAAGTATTTTTATCGCACTCTCAATGTAATCGGCAGCAAAAGCGGAATCATCATTGGCGATCATTACAAATGCATCGGGCTCAGCATGCTTACGCATCCATTTATAGGC
This sequence comes from uncultured Lachnospiraceae bacterium, assembly GCA_964541445.1. GTDB lineage: Bacteria > Bacillota > Clostridia > Eubacteriales > Anaerofustaceae > CAZIQU01. The sequence continues at coordinate 3,715 of CAZIQU010000146.1, forward strand.
CTCATTAAGTGCGCCGCCCCACCAGAGATTGCCGTTGCCGGTTATTATCTCGGCAACGGGCATCTTTTCCTTTATCATCGCAGCCGTACCGTCGGCAGAACCGTCATCCACTATTACCGGCCGAATATCTTTGCAGCTCTGAGCCAGCAAAAGATCAATAAAATCCGCAGTGATCTTACGACGATTATGCACAGAGGTTATTACATATATCATTCTGACTCCTTTCGCGCGGGATCGGCCTCCGCCGCGAAGATCTCTGCATGTCTTTCCGCCATTTTTTCAATAGTAAAATCATTTATCGTTTCAAACGCCGCAAAGCTCATCTTATTGCGCAGCTCATTGTCATTCAGCAGTATATTGATTTTATCAGCTAAGGCTTCCGCATCGTCAGGTTTGACCAGAAAACCGTTTTCACCTTCAATTACCAGCTCGCAGCCGGCAACACAGCGCTCGGTTGTTATCACCGGCAGCGCGTTGGCCATGGCCTCGTTTACGACCAGCCCCCAGATATCTTCACGTGTAGGCAGTACAAATATATCGGCGGCCCGATAATATTCCGCCAGCTCCTCACGGCATTTAAAGCCCAAAAAATAAACATTTTTCAGCGAAAGGTCGCGGCACAGCGTTTTATATTCTTCTGTTTCCGTGCCGCCGATGATATATACGGCGGTATCGCCGCCGATATCACGGCAGGCCCGCAGCAAGACATCAAAGCCCTTACGGTAAACAAATTGCCCGACGGCGATCACTGTCTTTTTACCGCGCAGGCCCAGCTTGGTGCGCAGCTCATCCTTTTGTGACGCGCTCGGCGGAGAAGAAACGATTTCATCTGCAAAGAGAGAAGTGAAACCGTAGCGGTATATTTTATCCGCAGCAGCACCGTACTGACGCAGATAAGCGTCCGGCAGGCGCCCCGGACTGAGAAAAAAGTCCGCGCCGCCCAAAAGATATTTTTTTACCGCGTCTTTAAAAATCGCCTTCGGGCGCGGCAGCCCGCCGTCGATCTCGATGCCGTAACGTATTTTATGCGACCGCAGGTATCTTATCGCCCGCATGCCGACGGCTGTGTAAAAATTACAGACAACAATTATATCAAAAGCCCCCGCCGCGATGATCTCTCCGACAGGAGGCGCGCCCTGCTCATCAAGAAAGATACAGCGGCAGTTTTTATAGTTGTTTCTGTACCAGCGCGGATCACGCTTTTCGCTTTCATCGGCTCTT
>CAZIQU010000147.1:0-4932 GCA_964541445.1 uncultured Lachnospiraceae bacterium
AATTGGTTCAGCGGTTGCATGTTAAATTATTGCAGTTAGCAAGTAACAAGGCAAAAATAAAATACCTGCGTAAAAAGGGTATGAAGATAGGTAAAGACTGCCAGATCAACACCTTGCTTTTTTCTGAACCTTTTCTCGTGGAAATCGGAAATCATGTTGCAATTGCGGGAGGAACTGAATTTATTTCACATGACGGTGCCATATGGTGCTTTCGTGATGAAATAAAGGCCGTAAAGGACGGAAAACAGTGATGTCAGCATCAGGGAACGAACATATCAGCGATATAGCGATCACCAGCAGAGTGCGCTTTGCCCGCAACATAAAAGGTGAAGCTTTTCCCAACAGAGCCGGCGATGACGATGCTATGCGAATCAGGCAGGATATTTTTAATGTTTTTAAAAACGAGAAAGAAAATTACGGCTTCAGTTTTTATGATGTATATCATCTGGGCATAGATGAGCGCAACTCTTTAGTGGAGAAGCACCTTATCAGCTCGGATATCGGGCTGTATACCGGAAGCTCCTGCGTGATCAGCAGCGATGAGACCTTGAGCATCATGGTCAATGAAGAGGATCATCTGCGCATACAGGCCATTGTAAAAGGTTTTAATATAAATCAGGCTTACGGTCTGGCAAAAAACATCGAAGAAATTGTCGGAGCCGAATTGGACTATGCATACAGTGAAAAATACGGCTATCTTACGGCTTGCCCCACAAATATCGGTTCGGGAATGCGCGCCGGCGTAATGCTGCATCTGCCGGCCTTGGCGCTGTCAGCGTCACTGCCGAAAGCAGCTCTTATCACTTCACGGTTCGGGCTTGCCGTTCGCGGTATATTCGGAGAAAACAGCCCGGTTATGGGAGATATTTACCAGATATCAAACCAGAATTCTCTCGGACAGAGCGAAAAAGAGATATTAAACAGTCTGCATAATGTATCAAAAGAAATAATTATAATGGAGCGTGACGCCCGAGACGACCTCATGCGCAGCAACAGTGTTTTTGTGAAGGATACGGTATGCCGCGCCTACGGCATATTGGCAAATGCCTATTCACTTTCTGCGGCAGAGGCGATGAAATACCTGTCGGATCTGAAAATGGGTGTGGATATGGGTTTATGCGACAAGATCAGCTCGGACAGGCTCGATAAAATGATGACCGATATTCAGCCTTCAACATTAAACCTGATTTGTAAAAATGAGCTGGAAAAAACGCAGCGAGATATATTCAGAGCCGAATATGTCAGAAATATTTTAAACGGAGCAGATGGGGGAGCAGAAAAAAATGGCAACACCGTATGAGAAATTTTCGCCGAAAGCTCAGGATATAGTTTTTAACCGTGCGCAGAATGAAGCCAAGTCACTGGGGCACGCGCTAGTCGGATCGGAACACTTATTGCTGGCTATTCTTTCGGATGGCGATAATAACGCCGCCAAAGCGCTCAAAGCGCTCAGCGTAGAATACGAGCCTACCAAAGAGCTGATAACCGACCTGTTGGGACAGAAGGAAAAAATCAATATCACGGCGCGTTTGGAGTACTCGGGCAGAGTGAAAAACATTTGTGATTTCGCTCTTATTGAAGCAAATCTCCTTTCTTATTCAGTAATTTATCCGGAGCATCTTTTACTCGGTATTCTGCGTGAAAATAACTCAGTGGCCTCCAAGATACTCAACTCTTCGGGGGTGAGTTTTGACTATGCCAGAGCGATGATAGTGAATGTTCTAAAAAACAATCGTCAAGGCGGCGAAGCCCGCACTGACGGCGATATCCACCCGCTGAACGGTATTCGCAATTCTGCAAATGTAAAAAACCAAAAGCAGGCAAGACCATCGGGCGTTTTGGCCAAATACAGCTCGGATCTTACACTGCAGGCGAAAAGCGGCGATCTGGATCCGGTGATCGGCCGCGAGCGGGAAATAGAAAGAGTAGTGCAGATACTTTCGCGGCGCACTAAAAATAATCCGTGTCTTATCGGTGAACCCGGCGTGGGCAAGACTGCCGTAGTCGAGGGTCTTGCCGAAAAAATCATTTCCGGTGATGTGCCTGATAATATCAAAAACAAAAGAGTTGTTTCGCTGGATATTTCTTCGATGATTGCCGGCACCAAATACCGGGGGGAGTTTGAAGAACGGCTGACACAGGCCATCAACGAGATTAAATCAAATAAAAATATCATACTGTTTATCGATGAACTCCACAATATTGTCGGCGCCGGAGCCGCTGAGGGTGCAATAGATGCGGCTAATATTCTTAAACCTTCACTGGCCCGAGGCGAGCTTCAGGCGGTCGGTGCCACTACTACCGAAGAATACCGTCGTTATATAGAAAAAGACGCGGCTTTGGAAAGGCGCTTTCAGCCTGTCACCGTAGAAGAGCCGTCCAAAGAAGAGACGGTGGAAATACTTAAGGGCCTGCGAATAAAATATGAACAGCACCATGGTTTGAAAATCTCTGACGAGGCTTTAAAGGCTGCGGCTGAGCTTTCCGCCGTGTATTTACCGGAAAGATTTTTGCCAGATAAAGCGATAGATCTTATCGATGAAGCTTCCTCAAAAGTACGCATGCACAGCAGCAGCAAATCAGGAGAGCTGCAGCAGCTTGAGGCAAGGCTGGAAGCCAGTATCGAAGAAAAGAAAACGGCGGTGAACGATCAGAATTACGAGCAGGCAGCGTTGCTGAGAGATGAGCAGGATGACATAAGGCAGCGTATTGCCATCCAAAGAGGATTATCGGAACGCAGCGAGAACAATAACGGTATTGTCGTCGGTGAAAACGATATTGCTGAAGTTTTATCCGAATGGACTCATATCCCGGTAACCAAACTGACCGAGGATGAAAGCGAAAAACTTCTGCGTTTGGAAGCAGAGCTTTCCAAACGCGTAGTCGGGCAGACCGAGGCGATAAAGGCCGTATCCCGCGCAATAAGACGTTCGCGTGTCGGGTTGAAAAACCCACAAAAGCCCATCGGCACATTTATTTTTCTCGGGCCGACCGGCGTAGGCAAGACCGAGCTCTCCAAAGCGCTTGCTGAGGCGGTATTCGGTACCGAAGAGGCAATAATACGCGTCGATATGTCTGAATATATGGAAAAACACACCGTGGCTAAACTTATCGGCTCGCCGCCGGGGTATGTCGGCTACGATGAAGGCGGCCAGCTCACTGAAAAGATCCGCCGCAAGCCGTACAGTGTGATCCTTTTTGATGAACTGGAAAAGGCGCATCCCGATGTAATAAATATTCTTCTTCAGTTGCTTGACGACGGCAGGCTTACCGATGCGCACGGCAAGACGGTCGATTTTAAAAACACGCTGATCATAATGACTTCAAATTTGGGGGCGGATAAGCTCAAAAAACAAAGCGTTATGGGTTTTTCCGCGGCTGACGGTGACGAGCTTGAATACAATGCCATGAAAAATGCCATAACCGATGAACTGAAAAGGACCTTCAAGCCGGAATTCGTCAACAGGCTTGATGAAGTAATCGTATTCAGAAAGCTTACGGATGATGATATTGCCGAAATAATCGATATTATGTTGGCACGTTTTGCGGCAAGGCTGATACCGCTGAATATCAGCATGGAATTTGATGAAAGTTTTAAGCAATATATCGCCGAAAAGGGCACCGATCTGGAATTCGGCGCCAGACCGCTGAACCGGACCATACAGAGAGAGCTTGAAGATAACATGAGCGAGGAGATGCTGAAGGGAAACATCAAGCCCGGCGAACAGGTCAAGGTTACCGCCGATGCAGGACGCGTGATTTTCACGGTACTCGCCGATGACGGCATATTGACAAAGTAGTATTTTTATAATATAATCAAGCCTGTCAGAAGCATTTAAGGTGCCCGTAAGGGAGAATAGGGAATCGTGTGCGAATCACGAACGGACCCGCCGCTGTATAGCAGAGAAGCATATCGTGCCACCGTCAAGGGAAGGGATATGTGCCTGTGAAGCTCAGTCAGAAGACCTGCCTGCGATGCCGAATAAAGTAAGTAAAGGTAAAGCTTACGGAATTTTTTCCGTAGGCTTTTATTTTTACACGAAAGGAAAATCATGATAAAAGAAAGAGAACAACTGCGAAAATTTATTGAAGCCATAACCGCTTATGACAGTGAAAGCTACCGTAAATGTGAAGAGAAAAGTATGGGACTCTTAAAAATACCGATGAGTCTCGGCCGCATTGAGGAAACTGCGTTTAAGCTGGCGGCTATAACGGGGCGTACGGAAAGCGATATTTCTCCCAAATGCATCATCGTCATGAGTGCCGATAACGGCATTACAGCCAAAGGCGTTTCTTCGGCACCGCAATCGGTAACCAAGACCATGACGGAATGCTTTATGGATTATGTGACCGGAGTGGGGGTAGTGTCGAAAACCTACGGCAATGATCTTATCGTATACGACATCGGTGTAAATGCCGATATCGCCGATAAGCGTATTATCGATAAAAAACTTATGCGCGGTACGAATGATTTTTCGGTCGGGCCGGCCATGACCGAAGAAATTGCCTGTAAGGCGATACTGACGGGTATTGAGGCCGTTAAGGACGCTTTAGACAGAGGGTATAAAGTAATAGGCACCGGTGAAATGGGTATCGGCAACACTTCCACCAGTACGGCGGTTATCTGCGCCTTGGCGGGTGCGCCTGTGGAAAGCGCGGTAGGCAACGGCACCGGCATGGTCGATGATGAAGCTTATCTCAATAAAGTAAAATTGATCAGACAGGGAATAGAGATAAACAGACCTGATAAGAACGACCCGATTGATGTACTTGCCAAGGTCGGCGGACTTGACATCGCCGGGCTGGTGGGTGTTTATTTGGGCTGTGCATATTACAAAGTTCCGGTCGTGATCGACGGATATATTTCATCGGCGGCTTTTTTCGCCGCTTACAGACTCTGCCCTTATGTGACGGATTACGCGTTTGCGTCTC
>CAZIQU010000148.1:0-4924 GCA_964541445.1 uncultured Lachnospiraceae bacterium
CGTGATGAGGAGATCGACTACGCCGAGGCGCATCACATACCGCTGAATATATCGCGCGAGACGAATTATTCCAAAGACCGCAACCTGTGGCATCTTTCGCATGAGGGGCTCGATTTGGAGGAGACCGCCAATGCGCCGCAGTACGACAAGATATTGGAGATGGGCGTTTCGCCGCAGAAGGCGCCGGATAAAACGGAGAGAATTACACTTGATTTCGCGGCCGGTATTCCCGTTCCGCTAAACGGCGTAAAGATGGACGGCGCAGCGCTGATACAAAAACTCAATGAGATCGGCGGACGCAACGGTATAGGCATTATCGACATAGTGGAAAACAGGCTGGTGGGCATGAAGAGCCGCGGCGTATACGAGACACCCGGCGGCACAATACTGTATAAAGCACATGATATGCTCGAACAGATATGCATAGACAAGGAGACCATGCATTTCAAACAGAAGATATCCTTCAATTATGCGGAAATGGTCTATAACGGCTTATGGTTCACGCCGCTGCGGGAAGCCCTTTCGGCCTTCGTCGATAAAACGCAGGAGAAGGTGACCGGCACTGTCAAGCTGGATCTCTATAAAGGTAATATCATCGGCGCCGGTATGGAAAGCCCGTACTCTCTTTACAGCGAGGAATTCGCCACCTTCGGCGCGGATTCGGTGTACGACCAGATGGATTCGCAGGGGTTCATCAACCTGTACGGCCTGCCGAATCGCATCAACGCCATAATGAACGCCCGGCACGGCGCAGGCAAAGAGAAAGAATAAAAAACAGACGAATAGGAAGAGGACAAGAGGACAGGTCTCAAAATGGCATACAAAATTGAGCGATAAAATGAGACCTGTCCTCTTCATTTCCAAACAAAAATTTTCAGTAAATTTCCACGGGTAAGGTAATGGTAAAATTGAATGGCAAAAACAGATCTGTCCTCTGCGAATATTTCGTTATCAGCCTATGATATTATTATAAGACCGGCGACGGAAAAAGATGTACCGGAGATGCACGCCATATATTCGCATTATATTGAGAATACCGCCGTTACTTTTGAGTATAAAGCACCCGGTGAAGACGAGTTCGCCCGCCGTTTGCGTTCGGTAGAGAAGAAGCTGCCGTATCTGGCCGCTGTGGAAAACGGCGAGATATGCGGATATACATACGCCGCTCCTTTTAACGAACGTGCCGCTTATGATTGGTCGATAGAAAGCTCAATATATATCAAAAGCGATAAGCGCCGCCAAGGCGTCGGGTGCATGCTCTATTCGCAGCTTGAAAAGTGCCTGGCGGCTCAGGGGGTGCTCAATATATATGCCTGTGTTGCCTACCCACAAGTCGAAGATGAATTTCTCACCCTCGACAGTGTGATTTTCCACGAGAAAATGGGCTATAAAACGGTCGGACACCTCCGCCGATGCGGCTTTAAGTTCGGTCGTTGGTACGATATTATCTGGATGGAAAAAATCATCGGCGAGCACAACTCACCGCAGCCGCCGATCCGCACTTTTGATGAGGTGCGCGGCACGATGAAACAGTAGAAAATTGAGTGAGTAAAAGAGACCTGTTCTGCCTAGCCCCAAGCTCAGCCGAAAGATATTGATCGCCGGAATGAGAGCTGTCCTGTCGGCGTTTTGCCGCTGTTCGCTGTTTGTTTATCATTGTATATTTCGGTTTGCACGAGCTCGGCCGCCGCTTTCATCTGATTTTGATGCATTTACCGCCATCTGAATGTTTTTGCGGTACGCAAAGAATAGCCTGCCTGATCGATTCTGTGGGCCGGTAACTAATGCATCACTTAATCTTAAAGATATTTTCTCAACAACGGGAATAAAACGCGATTATCTTCATCGGAATGCCGCTCAGTCGTGACATTCGCGCCATGCTTACATGATTATATGCCAGATAAGCGATGATTTTGCGTACTTTTTCACCGCAAAAATCATCATCGGTTTGGCGGATGCCGCTCGCTTCGATGCGTTCACGCAAAATCAGAGCCGCCTTTGCCATTTCCGCGGCAGCCGCTGTATCATCCAACGAATAATCTTCTTTTTCAGGCAAATAAATATCATGCTTTGCCATAAAGGCGGCAAGAGCTTCAACGTTCGGCAAAATACTTCTGATTATGCCGCTGTCCGTAAAGGAAGTATTTTTATTTGCCGCGTAATCGCCAAGAAGATCTGCATACGAAGAATACACATATTCCTCAGGATTGCCGAGTCCTGCTTTTGTGGGATTATAGGCTATATAGCGCACTACCGTGCTCAAATCGCCGTCGTCGCTTATCGGTCGCGACACAAATCGACTCTGAAAGAGAGAGCCGCATCTTTTATATTTGATATTGAAATGGTATTGTGTGTAGGAAATACATATCCTCTTGATAAAATCACCGATGTCTTTATCGCTATCCTTACGCACGATCATATGTACATGGTTGGAAAGCATCGCGTAAGCTATCACCGAGATGCCCAGTTTCTCCCCGTATCTTTGCATCAGACTTTTAAAATATTCAAAGTCGATTTCATCATAGAATGTCACCATCCGCCCAACGCCCCGCATAATCACATGCCAATAACCGCTTTCTGAATCTTCCCTTCTGTGTGTCATATACTGTCTGCTCCTTCCGCATTTTGGCGATAATTTCCCCGCCCACTTATATATTGACCAAAAGAAAGATTTTTCCTGTTTTTTTTGCAAAAAACTTTATATTTTTATCGAAAAAAGTTGAGTGTACGTTCTGAGACCTGTCCTGCCGCTTAAATCGCTGAAGTAAAGTTGAATGCAAAAAACAGAACTGTCCTCTTGCAACCCGTGAATTTTGAATGCAGAAAACAGAACTGTCCTCTTGCTTCCTGCTCCCTTTTGCCCCTTACTTCTCCACGAAATTATCCATAGGCAGCATTATGCAGAGCTTATAGACCGATTCCTTAAGCTCGGAGAAATCAATATCGTCGCACACGAATTTATATATGACGGCGGTAATGCCGCTTTTGAAAAAATCGATTATATAGCTCTGATTTTTACCGAACGTCAGGCCGTTTTTCGTAAGCATATTCTCATATGCTCCAACCAGCAGCTTGCCGAAGAGAAATGTAAAGTGAGAATCACCGCCCGGTGACAGCAGAGCCTTATATATTTTTTTATTGGTCTGCGCATGATACCACAACTCGTCAAGCTCGCCGGTATAAAGACCGATATTGGCGGGATAATTACCGTAATCAAACGAAAAAATTTCATCGCTCAGCCCACGCAGCTCGGCGATCATGTTTTTTTCTATCTCCCTTAGCAGCATGTCCTTATTGTCGTAATACCGATAAAAAGAGCTTTTGTGCATATCGGCCGCTTCGCAAATATCGGCAATGGTAATATCGAAATAATTTTTTTCGCTGCAAAGCATGATAAGTGCCTGCGTAAATTTTTTCTGCGTTTTGTGCTGCTGCCTGTCGCTCATTCCGTCTTCTCCTCTGAAAATAAGAAAAAAACAACTTAAAGTCTTAAAAAGAACTTATAGCCTTTATTTGTACTTTATCACAAATTTACAGTATATTAAAATGTTTGTAAAAAATAAGGCACGCTTTTGACCTACGGCCGCTTTAATACCGGCGCGCCGGAAGCGATAAGTGGAGCAGTGCCTGAACAAACGGGAGGAAGGCAAGGTCATGGGAGAATTATATGACAGAAAAGTGCGCACGCTCATAAATGTTGCCGAGCATAAAGACAATTACCGCATGCCGATAATGTCAATGGCGCAGACATGGGCGATCGCGTACGCGCATAAGACGACAGCCGAATGCATGGAGAGTCTCGATAAGGAGATCGAGATTTACGGCAAATCCGTAAAGGATATGTATTTTGACGCCATCTTTATTTTTGGTATGAACAGGCCGATAAAAGTTTACAAGGCACTGGGCTACGCACCCTATTTTATTTCAAACGACGGGGTAACGCTTCAATGCGACGCCGAAACAGCCATTGTAAAGGACGATGAATTAGACCGCTTTATCAAAGATCCGTCGGCGTTTTTTCGCGAGGTCGCCGTCGCGCGGCGCTACCCTGAGATAATGAAGGACAGCCCCGCCGATATCAACGCGCTCAAAGCGGCGTTTAAAGAATTTATGGCTTTCGGCGGCGCCGGCGCGAAAAAAGATAAAGCCTTAAAAAAGTATTACGATACGCCCGCGGCCACCGGCGGTCTGCCCACATCACCGCCGCTTGATCAGTACATATGCTACCGTGGCCTCACCGCGGGCTTGGGCGATATGCGCAGGCGACCTCAGGCTGTGCTCGACGCCTGCGAGGCAATGCTGCCGTTATTCATGCCGACGGAAAAGAAATACGGTGATTTCCCGTGGATTATGAACCCGATCGTCGGCGCGAATTACCTGAATCCGCAGCAGTTTGAAAAATTTATGGCCCCCACCTACAAAAAACTCTGCGATGCCTATATAGAAAGAGGGGCAAAAATATTTGTGGCAATGGAGGGACGCTGGGGAAAAGAAAAATATTCGTTTTATAATGATTTCCCGGAGAATTCGTTTGTGAATTTTATCGAGGATGACGACCCGTTCGAGGTGCAGAAGCTCATCGGCGGCAAGGTCGCGATAAGCTATCCGTTTCCGATAAATATCCTGAAAAACGGCACGCCGGATCAGGTCCGCGAGGAAGCGAGGCGCGTAACCGATAAGATCGGCACGACGGGAGTATTCATGGCCGCGAACAGATGCTTCTTATCCCCCAACGATATAAAGGCCGAAAACTACGCGGCGCTCAGCGAATTTTGCCGCGACTATACTGTTAAATGAGGTAAAATGATATGAATAAAGATCTTACGCCGCTCGTACCGCAGCTGCGAAAATGTCTGCCGTTTTTTCTGCCTGACAAGCTCAAGGACACGATAATCAACGCTTTTTTCTTTGTGCTGACGCTGTA
>CAZIQU010000149.1:0-4921 GCA_964541445.1 uncultured Lachnospiraceae bacterium
AATAACAAAGCGACTGTTTTTCTGAATCCTTATTTAATGACCGACAGGATAAAAGATCTTATTGCAACTGAGTATGGATTGAGTGCGCTGCCGGTTGTGCGTTTTGTAGCAGACAATTCAACGCATTACCGTTTTTATGCGGATAATTAAGGTCTTTAAAAGATCTTGCCATATTTTATGACCACCGATATTTTAGGGGCGGATACTATCCGCCCGAATGCTCATTGGCCTTTAATCACTCGCTCGCTTTAAAATTGTAAACCGGTCTGAGTATCTTTTCTATCTTAACGCTCGGCTCTATCGCCGCGATTATCTCGCTCATCGGTTTATAGACAAAAGGCGCTTCGTCGAGCGTGTCCGGATTTACGCAGCTTGTAAAAATATCTTTCATGGTCTCTTTGTAATCCTGCAGATTTATACTTTCTTTCGCCTGTCTTCGGCTCATAAGCCGGCCGGCGCCGTGCGGCGCGGAAAAGTTCCAGTCCTCATTTCCCTTGCCCACGCCGAATATGCAGCCGTCACGCATATTTATCGGGATAAGCAGCGGTTCGTCCTTCTGCGCCGAGATTGCTCCCTTTCTGATTATGTTGCTGTCAAAATCAAGGTAGTTGTGTACCGTTTCAAACGCGGATTTTTGTTTTAAACCCATTTCGTCACAGATCACATCGGCAATGGTTTTGCGATTGAACGAAGCAAATTTTTGGCATATACGCATATCATGCAGATAAGCTTCGCGATAGCGGCCGTCAAGGTGACAAAGCTCTCTAGGTATATTAACCTTTTTACATTTATAGGCTACATTGAGCTGCTTCAGGCCGGCGGCGATATCTTCGGATTTTCCCGCTTGTTTATATTCTTCAATAAGCTTTTCTCTTGCTTCTATCAGCGCACCTTCGCCCTGCATCAGACGGAAAGCCAGATTTTGGTAGTAATTCGCGACCTGCAGTCCCATATTTCGCGAGCCGGAATGAACTATCAGGTAATAGCAGCCGTCCTCGTCGATATCAACTTCGATAAAATGGTTGCCGCCGCCGAGCGTACCGATAGCCCTGTCGAAACGGTAGGCGCCTTTGAGCTCACGGTAAGCTTTCATTGCCGATATATCCGAAAAAGAAGCAATCCTGCCTTTGCGTATTTCGCGCCCAAAGGGAATATGATCGCGGAAAATATCATCGAGCTTTTTTAAGTTCATCGCTTTTTTGCCTATATTAACCGTGTACATTCCGCAGCCGATATCCACGCCCACGATGTCCGGAATGAGCATATCGCCCATATCCGCGGTAAAACCGATAACGCAGCCTTTACCGACATGACAGTCCGGCATCACCCTTATCTTGCAGTCCGCGAATTGCGGCAGAGCTGTCAGCTGCTCGATTTGAGCGTAGACTTCCTGATCCACTGTTTTGCCGAATACTTTTACGTTTTTCATATTTTCCCTTTGCCGACCGTTATTTTCCGGTCTTGTATCGCTCCTGTATTTTTTATACCGTGATTATAAAAGGAAGCCCGCACTCTAAACGGTGCAGGCTTAACATAATTTTCTGAGAAGAATATAGTTCTATCGATCATGACAGATATTCGGCAAGCTTTTTTAGCGGTTAGCGCTCCTCATATTTCTTCACCATCTCCTTCAGGTCTTTTTTTATCTGTTTGCGCAATTCTTCGGGTTCAAGCACCTCACAGAAATTGCCGTACTGCAGCGCCCAAAAGCGCATGCCGTTCAACCCGGCTTTCAGGCTTACCTTGACAAAATCGTCATCTAAGGCTTCAATCTTTGCCCGTTCACCGAAGGCGTCGGTGATCTCATTGATATGTGCGGCATCGACCTTAAGTACGATATTCACGACATCGCCGCCATACATAAATTTATGCTCCGCCGCGTATCTGCCGATATTCAGGCCGTTCCTGCAGCCGCTTATCTCATTTACCGGGCGAGCCGGCCTGTCGGATATTTCGATATCCGTCATGCGGTCGATGCGGTAATGGCGCAGATTGTCATAATCGCGGTAGCTTGCTATCAGATAGTACTGAGAATTGGTACATACGATCGCGTAAGGATGTACCCGATCCTTACTGCTGCGTTCGGGGCCCAGCCTGCCGTCGGGCTGCATGCGGTTATAGGTAAAGGCCAGCTGCTTCTTTGCCTGTATAGCTTCCGCTGCCATTTCCATATTGTAGAAAAAATCACGGTTGCGCTGATGATAAAATTCCTTGAGCGTATATACGTCGGGTATTCTCATGCGAAAATGAGCGTTGGAAAGCTGCCCTAATTTTTCTATCAGATGCTTGGCGTCACCTTCCGGTATGTAGGCGCTTGATAAAACCGCGTCAATCAGCGTCATCAGCTCGGTATCGTCAAAATCACGCTCATTAAGATATGTGCCGCGGTTGTTTTCCTCGTGAGTGGAGATGTCGTAGCCCATTTCCAGCAGCAGGCTTATATTGCGGCCTACGGCGTTGCGCGCCGCTTCAACACCGTACTCGTCCTTCAGCTTTTTTATTATATCCGCGTACGTCAGCGGATGATCGAAATCGGAATAATCCGTCAGTATCCTCAGTATACATAGCGTTATCGCTTTTTTCCCGCCGATCGGCTGCATAATGTTTTCCTCTTGTTGAAAAAGTAAGAGTTTTGCAAGCGGTTTGCCAGCAAACTTTTCTTTGCTGATTATAACATATTATTTACAATATGTCATTTGCCATCAGACTTCGCTGCCCAAATATGATGATTCTCATTGTGTGAAAGCAGCCGGGTCTTTTTTATTTACAGCATAATGCCGCCGCCGCACGGAAAACGGTGCATCGCAAGTTTATGAATGCCGATTTTTTTCAGAGGCAGGGCAGAGCCGCGCTAAAGCGATATTTAAGGCTCTCTTACTTTAGGCATACAAAAACCCCAAAAGTCATACGGCAGCTGTACCGAATAACTTTTGGGGTGAGGGTCACATCGCCGACCCGCTCTAATATGTATTTATATAAATTTGCCCGCGTATATTGCTTTGGGGTTCTTTAAAAGCTCCGGCAGTGTGTCTTCGTCCGTTACCGCCAGCGCGGCGGTAGACGGCCCGCCGGAGCACTCCGCATCGCCGGGAAAGCCATCGGTTAATACGAAGCGCCGGCCGTTCAGCCCGGCAAGCAGAGCGGCTTCATAGCCGAGGCCTTTCGAGCCGATAGGTACAATTTCCTTTACGCCGGGCATGCCCAGCATCTCACGAACATCACGGTAGCTGATTATTTCGCTGTCGTCGCCCTGGACGACTTCTGTGCCCATCTTCATCTTGCCGATTAGCACGCCGTGGTCGCCGGCGGCAACGCCGGAAGGCATCCTTGCTGCTATGCCGACAGCGGTAATACCGACTGCCGTCATGGAAGCGGGCATGTTTTCCTCGGTGGAACCGTTGAGCATGACCGTATCCAGACCGGCCGCGGTCATCTCGTCTTTGATGCCGCGGATTATTTCCGCGCCGGTAGGCTGCATTTCACAGCAGACGGTATCGGTGACGCTTATTACCGATGCACCGAATGTCATAAGCTCCATCAGCACGCCGCGGCAGGTATAACGGCCGGTTATGTACGGCGGGCATTTGAGGGCGTCGTTTTTTTTCTCGCCGACGGCGCCGCAGCTGTCGCAGGCGGTCACCAGCGTAAGCCTGTCCATCTGCGTTAAGGTAAGGTCGCGGTATTTACTGATGTCCATTTGCTCTATTTGATTTCCTGTTTGTATTTTGCGGGGATGAACGCGTATACGATCAATGCCAGTACTACATTGGCGATCGCCGCCGGCAGCAGGACAGGTATCAGCGAGACGGCCACGGCTTTTCCCATGAGCGGTATCAGGGCAAATAAACTTATCGGCACATTGAGGATAACCGCGGCAATGCCGCCGGCGATGTAGCTGACGAGCTTAGGCAAAGCGGTTTTTTGCAGTGATTTGACAGCAAAGAAAAAGCCGATCATAGTGATAGCCATCATAATCGCGGTGATTAGATGTACAGGCAAAGAAAGCGGAAAACCGGCCAGCAGTGCACTGAGCAGGTGCGCCAATGCGCCGATGGCGGCGCCCCACCACGGCCCTAAAATCAGCGTGCCGATGAATGCAGGCAGTGAATCAAAGGCGATCGAGCCCATTATCTTGATGTTTCCGCCTACGAAGCACAGCGCTATGAAAAGCGCCGCCGTGATGAGTTTTGTTGTTTTTTTCATGTTTTTCTCCCGTTGTTTTCGGTGCAAACAAAAAAGCCCGCACCTTAAAATAAGATGTGAACTTTACCATTGTTCGCATTTGCATGAAACGGCAGGTCTTCTGACTTGGCTTTGATCGCAGACTGTGCCTTCCCCCTGAGAGTGGCGTATAACAGCTGCTCGGCTTTTACAGCGGCGGGTCCGTACGGGATTTTCACCCGTTTCCCTATTCTCCGTTAACAACGGCACCGAATCATATATGCGCTGTTATTATAAAACAAACCCGTCGGAAAATGCAAGCGTTTTTTTGCGATAGATCATCTGCGTGACCGCGTCAAAGTATTCTCAGAGTTTATCCAAAAAGTATTCTTTTACTTTTCTGGCGGCGGCCCAGCTCATTCCATCAGCCTGACAAAGCTCCTCAACAGATGCCCCGGCGATCTTCTCCATGCTGCCGAAATGTTTCAGCAGGGAAGTACATCTTTTCGGGCCGATGCCCTCGATGCTCTCAAGCTCACTTTTAAGCATGGTTTTGCTGCGGGCGGCGCGGTGGTATGTTATGGCGCTGCGATGGACTTCTTCGCTGATTTCGTTGAGAAGCCGGCGTGAATAAAGCAGATTATCCACCGCGGTCTCCGTGCCGTCATCGCGCATCAGCCCACGCAGGCGGTGGCGGCTGTCTTTTACAAGCCCGGCCACTTTGATATCCGGGCTGAAATCGGCAGCTATGGCTTTGACC
>CAZIQU010000150.1:0-4913 GCA_964541445.1 uncultured Lachnospiraceae bacterium
GCCTCCCGCAGGGAGGCATTCAACGAGTTGAGCACATTGCGACGATTGTGCAGTGCGCTTTTATATGGTAAAATACAGACGCGAAGCATTCACAACGAAAAACAAAATACACAGTTCTGCCGATAATTTAAGGAGACATAAATAACATGAAAAGCGTTTTTTATGACAGCGACTCCGGCTGTGAGTTGGCCGCGGCCGAAGTGCCCGAGGGCTGGCAGCTTACCGGTCACCTCAACGAGAAGATGTATTACGGTGAAATGAACCCGATAGGGTATTATCTGCAGGCGGTCTCCGCGGACGGCAATATGGTCATGGACTGCCTGTCGCCGGCCGATTACAGCGACCCGCCGGCCTCGATGGGGCTCGGTGAAAACGGGGCAACCGTTGAGGGAAAAACTCTGTGGTATAAATTCAGACCCACCGAAAGATGTACGGCGGAAAGGCTGCAAAGACTGTATCCGCAGGCGCAGTCGGTTACTTTGGTTTCCCGCGGGACGCCGCAGTCCCCGGAAGCGCTCGGTGAGATTACCGAACGCTATCGGGCCGAATTGGCGGAAAGATACGCGGCTGTCGGTTTAAAGCCCGAAAATATCCGCTGTGAGGACGAAACCGATATATACGATATAGTTCTTTCGCCGGAAACATGTCTGCGGGCTGCCGTCAGAGTTGTGCTGCGTTCCCATGAGCTGAAAAACGCCGCAGGTCTGCCCGTCAGAAACTGGGAGATTGCACATGATACCATGTTCTGCACCCTCCGTGAGCTTTTCGCGGCAAATTACCCTTTGTTTTCAGCCTTTGACAGTTCCGTCAAGAGCAGCGAGAGCTTTAATGCGCGGCGTTTACAGGCGGTGAAAGCAGCCGACAGCCTCGGCGCGAAGAAAAGCGCAGAAAAAAAAGGCCCCTCTATCAATATGCGTGTCGCTGCCGATAAAGACAACAGGCAGTACGCCGGGGTAAAAATACCCGATGATTGGACGCTCACCGCGCAGCGCAGCGATATTTACAGCGGTTACGGTTTTCCCTTCCGCTTCATGATAACAGCAAAAGACCCGTCGGGAAAGAACGCGATGTACTATCTTTCGCCGTACCGCTATCGCGATGACTTTTCGCTCCAAACCGGCGCGAAACCGCTGACGGACGACTATGGCCGTCTGCTGCGGGCTTTTGTGACAGTCGAGGAATTTATCGACGCAGCAGCTCGCTATGACCTGAGTAAGTGCGACAACAGCCGTCTTGTTCGCCGCCTGCCGCCGCCGTACGGTGAGAATGTCGATTACGACCGGCTGAGCCGCGAAAAGTTCACCGCCGCGCAGAAGGAATACGGTGAAAAATACCCTGACCGCGTCCTGAACTCGCTTTATTACCGCGGCGCGGTATCGGTATATGCTTACAGCAATAAAGGCAGCGCCCGTATGCGCGCTTACTGCGTGCTTATCGACGCGATCGAATATACGGATTACGCTGATTCCCTGCTTCCCGATACACTGCTCAACGATCCGTTCATGGCGCAGTCAATCAAAGGTGTTTATCCCGGGCTGCATGTTGATGCCCGCGGGCGTAAGATGTTCGTTTATGATCACTGCCGCTATTGGCTCGTCAAAAACTACACCGTCCTTGATGCTCCCGAAGGCGAATTTGAAAAGCTTTACAAAGAAGTATATACACCTTTTGCCTGCTGCGGCGCCGTTTGGCAGCGCGCTCTTAACGATGAGATGGACGCGGAACAGAACCGAATAGATAAGAAAAACGCGGCGACACGCGAGGACAAGGCCCGGGCGCAGGAGATATACAACAAGATGGAGCGTGACCGCATTGCCGCCGACCGTGAACGCGCGGACATAATGCACCGAGCCAACGAGGAGGTCAGCAGCATCAATCGCGCCGCCTACGAAAACAGAAGCCGCGCGCAGGATAGGGCGAACCAACGCTGGAGCGACTCGTTCCGCGGCGACACGCGCTACACCGACAGATATAATGACGAATATGTTGTACACGGCACCGGCCGATACGCGTACAAGCGCGGCAATACCGTCGTATCCACCGACGATCCGTACGGTCCCGGCTACGATTGGGAAGAGCTCAAGAAAAAAGACTGAGCCGGCAGGGCAAAGGAGCGATGAAAATGACCGAAAACATCAAAATGAAACAGATAAGGCTGCCGTTTGTCCTTCACACCTCGCTGAGCGAGAGCCTGAAAGATGTTGTACCGACGGCAAATGATTATGACCGTGAATATAAGCCGGCGCTGCTTTGCCGCGATAAAGAGTCTTTGGCGGCCGGGCTTGCCGCCGCGGCAGAGGCGCTGGGGCTTTCGTCGCTTGAGGACGCGGCGGCCGAATATGACGATGCTTTCTTTGCCGTCAGGGCATTGGCTGCCGTTTTTACGGATGAGAGAAGCGGTGCCAATATCCTCACGATAGATAACGTTTGCAGCGGTAACGGCGT
Source organism: uncultured Lachnospiraceae bacterium (assembly GCA_964541445.1). Taxonomy (GTDB): domain Bacteria; phylum Bacillota; class Clostridia; order Eubacteriales; family Anaerofustaceae; genus CAZIQU01. The sequence continues at coordinate 2,446 of CAZIQU010000150.1, forward strand.
ACTGACTGTGAGTCTGTCACGCGAAAGAGGGCTTACCGCGGATATGTCACTGCGTTTGCTGCTTATAGAGCTGCCGCTCGAGACTGTCGGCGCGGCCGAATCTGCCGTCTGCTTTATAACCGCCGCACCGCAGACGTTATAGCGCAAAAGGGGGAAGGTGTCATTGAAGCGTTTAAGCATTATCTTTGATAAGCAGCCTGATTCGTGGGGTCTTCGCGGCGATCCATTTTTATGGAAGGAAATGAAGGAAAATTTCCGCGGCGTACCGCTGCCCTATCCTTTAGAGCGCTTTACGGCGGATTATTACGATTTTTTTGAAAAAGTGACCGGTGAAAAACTGTGTGCGCAAAAAAATTATTATGTACCGCGCTACGACAAGGGCGGCATGTCGGCGGGAAAAGTCTGCGGAAATTTTTGGGCCGGCGCCGCCGCGGAGCTTCTTTTACGGCGGCTCAATGATTTGAATGCCGCTGCAGAGGACGCCTCTTATAAAAAATATCAGCCGGTCGACCTCGCTGATTTCGATATTGCACCGGGCCGCGTTGTCTTCACGGCGCAGACCGGCAAAGTGCTGCTGCTTGTCGACTACGGCGGCAGATATACGCTCAGCGTGTTTATGCACCGTGACAGCAGCGGCTTCTGCGGATTTTGCGTTGAGTTAAAGGAGAGCGGCGGCCGGATAATTTACCTGAGCGAGACCGCGCATAACGAAAGCTATCTGCGCAGCGACCTGAGTGAAGCTGTCGTTAAAGTCAGATCTCTGTATGCCGTCGCGGAGCCCTGCCGCGAATGAAAACTCCGCTTTTTATTCCCATACATTCAGCGTAAGGCCGTCAGCTTCAAAAACGCCGAAAGCGGCTTCTCCCGTATATACGCGCCCCGCCGCCGTTTCATAGCAGCCGGGCCCCGACGCGTCTCCGGCAAAAAAATCCCCGGTATATTTTGTCCCGTTCGGGTATGTTATCTCACAATCGGTTCCGTCCTCAAGTCCGTTCTGAAAATTGCCCCTGTACATTTTCCCGTCAGCATACCTCATCACACCCACGCCGTGAGGCACGAAGCCCTGCATATAACCCTCGTATATATCGCCGTGGCTGTACTCGTACTTCGCTGTACCGTACTGCTCACCCGAATTGAACTCTCCCTCAAACACATCGCCGTCCGCGAAGTTCACCTTCAATATGCCGTGCATCATACCGTCGGCGAATTCTCCCTCATATATATCGCCGTTCGGTTCGGTAAATCTGCCTCTGCCGTTTTCAGCGCCGTCCGCAAACTCGCCTTCGTAAACATGCCCCAGCGGGTAAGTAAGCCTGCCTGTACCCTCACGGACATTATCAACGAAATCACCGTCATATACAACGCCGTCATGCCCTCGGTAGACCGCGCGGCCGTTGAGCTTGCCCGCGGCAAAGCTGCCTTCATAGACATCGCCGCCGGCAGTTTTAAAGCTGCCGATACCCTGCATAAGGCCGCCGGCAAATTCCCCCTCGTAAACATCGCCGTTATTTTTTTTCAATATTCCCCGTCCGTCGGGAATGCCGTCCGTAAGCTCACCGGTATAGATTCCGTCCGCAAAAACCACCGTGCTGATATCCTTTTCCATCACGATTCCCTCCGGCGCATGCAACAACGCGCGATATAATTATAACTTCATTTTTACATATATTCAATATGATATGATTTGCCGTAAATACTCTCTATGCTACAATACCGGTATGGATAAAGACAGAACTTACGGAAAAGCGGAAACGCCCCTCTATGCTTATGAGGGAGATATGCTCAACGGTATTCCCGACGGATACGGCCGTATGGAATATCGCGGCGACGATTATTTTATTTCGTATACAGGCAATTTCATCAACGGCAAAGAGCACGGCCAAGGCACACAGGTGACTGCCGACGGAACCTATATGGGCGAGTTTGTCAATGGGCGGCCGAAGGGAAAAGGGAGCTTTAGGTACAGCAGCGGTGACCTCTACGAGGGTGAGTATGATGATGCCGCCGACGGGCAGGGAAAGATGTACTATGCCAACGGCGACGTGTATGAGGGAAGCTTTAGGGACGGCTATCCCTGCGGATACGGCCGGCTCACCGTAAAGGTGCCGGACGGCGAGGACGTTTATACAGGGCAGTTTGATGACAAGCCTAACGGCGCGGGCGAGCTGCGACGCAGTGACGGCACTCTCATCAGCGGCATATTCGCCGACGGCGAGCTTATCGAAGGCTGAACGGAGCAAGGAATAAAAGGGCAGTGGTGAGTGTGAAGTGTGGAGTTTGGAGTGTGGAAGTTGGAGCTTAAAGGCTAAAAGCAGCTCTGAATTTTGAGTGCAAAAAACAGACCTGTCCTCTTGAGATTTCTAACCCGGCCCGTTTGCTGTCAAGCGGACCAGGTTAGAAAAAATGGCCTGATTAAGCCAAAAAATGAGATCTGACCCCGCTGCGCTTCGCGAAAAGACAAGAGGATT
>CAZIQU010000151.1:0-2682 GCA_964541445.1 uncultured Lachnospiraceae bacterium
CGGTGTCGGTCTCCTCCGGCCCCAGCATCAGCAGATCGGCAGTATTTTTATTATTATAGAAAAGCCCTTTTGCGCTGATCATCTCCGTAAACATCATACCGGCGCCCATTCTGCGGCATACCGTGCGAAAAGCAGCATCTGTTACCCCGGCCATTGGCGCCAAAAGCACATCGTTGACGGTCAGCGCTTCGCTAAAATACGCGCTCTTTGTTTTTGTCATATAAAAGCTTAAGTCCCTTTATCGTCAGCAGCGGATCGTATATATTAAGAGCTTTGGTATGCGGCAGCAGTATCTTTGCGTAACCGCCGCAGGCTACCGTTTTGATATCGTCTCTGCCGGTCTCTTTTTTTATCTGAGCGATGATATATTCGGTCTGGCCGATATAGCCGTATACCAGACCCGCCTGCATACTGGTGACTGTGTTCGTCGCCATGATGCTGTCCGGCTTTTCTATCTCTATTTTCGGCAGCTTAGCCGCTTTGCTCCATAGAGCGTCGGCGGCAATCTGTATGCCGGGTGAAGTGACGGCGGCGCAGAAATTGCCGTCCTCGCTGACATAGTCGTAGCGTGTGGCCGTACCGAAGTTGGCGATAATAACCGGGCCGCCGTAATAAGTATAGGCCGATACGGCATCTACTATACGGTCGGCACCCACCTCTCTGGGGTTGTCGGTCTTTATCTTTATGCCGGTTTTGATGCCGGGGCCTACCATTATCGGGGTAGTCTCGGCGTATTTTATAAAGGTGCTTGTAAGAGTATAGTTTATATCCGGCACGACGCTCGATATTATTACATCATCGATATCGTTGAAGTCAAGGCTTCGGAAGGTCAAAAAGTTATGCAGCAAAACCGCCAGCTCGTCCGAGGTGCGTGTTACCTTTGTCATGCAGCGGAAACTGGTTATAAAGTCGTCGCCGTCATATATTCCGAATTCCGTTGTCGTATTGCCGGCGTCCACAACCAAAAGCATAGATATGCCTCCTTAAGTTATTTAAGCAGATATTTTCTGATTGGGCGGCCGACCGCATATGCCGCTACCGCGGCTATCACCAGCTCCAAAACGCCGTTGGTTGCTATTACCGCCGCTATGGCGCCCAAAAGCGCCGAATAAGCAATGCCGTAGACCTCCGCGTATGCACGGCCGAAAAATACATAGATGCCGCCCAGCACCAGTACGGTGTTAGCCAGCGAACCGGCAATACCGGCGAGAGTATAACCGGCGGCTTCTTTTATTTTACTCTTGTTTTTAACGCGGTCAAACGCTGAGAAAATAAGCCCGGAAAAAGTACCGATAAGCACGCGCGGCACGATGGTGATAAGCAGGCTGCAAAAATTGCCCGGCGGATATACCGGCGTAAAAACGAAAGCCAATAAGGGATTCGGCGGCATGAATGTCCAGACGATGAAACTGAAAATACCGGTGAAAAGACCCATGAGAGTACCGGCGCCGGTGCCGAGAGTGACAGCTGTGATGATCACCGGAATATGAGCCAGTGTGGCTACCAAAGGACCGATGGGCAACGAGCCCAACGGGGTGAAGCAGACAATTGCTTCGATGGCCAGCAGCAGCGAAAACTGCACCAGCCTGACGATTTTTTTATTTTTCATGATTTCCTCCGTTCTCGTTCATAAAAGATACAAGACGTAAGCAGATTATAACACGGCCCGGCGCGGTAACGATAATTTTTTGAATTAATACTTGCGATTTGCCCGCGGCTGTGTTAAAATCATAAACGGTCTGTGGGAACAGATTATTTTAGTTGGAGAAAAAATCATGTCAAAAGAATGTTATGTCTGCGAAAGAGGAACGGTTTCGGGCAATACCGTCAGCCATTCGAATATCCATACGAAGAGAGTCATGAAGGTCAACCTCAGAAGAGTAAAGATCAAAGAAAACGGTCAGACCAAAACCGTTAATGTCTGCTCTCGCTGTCTCAGAAGCGGCAAGGTGGAAAGGGCATAGCTCTCTGCTTTTACAGACAACTATGCCGCTAAAACTTTCCGAAAAAATTCGCTGATATCATGGCGGCCACACATATAGCCATACCTATGCCTACCAATGTCAGGCACAGCCATTCGGGCAATACTATGATGAACAGCGCAAAGCATAAGGTGAACAGAATCAGTTCCAACAGTTTACCGGTTATTTTTCGCATATTATATACCTCGGTCTTATTTTTTATAGGCTGCTTGGTATATAATATGTTTTTTTATTGCCGTCGTTACAATATCAGCAGCGGCTGTCTTTCTTTCAGGTCCGCCGCCGATTCCAGTCCGTTGGCTTTAAGAAGCGTTCCGACACTGATCCTGTTTTCCTTTGCCAACCGCCACAGATCCTCGTTTTTCTCATAGAAATGTACTTTTACGGTAATGAAATCGTCCTCATCCTGCGGATATTCGTTTTCGGTTATCTCGGTCAGCGCCGAATATCCTTGCTGCGCAGCCTCGATGACGGTGAATGTTATCTCCGCGTCTACGGTCAGTCCGTCGGCGGCGTTGAGGCAGCGCGATATGCCGGCTTCGGCAGTAAACATCGTGCTCGACCCTTCAATATCCCAGTCTTCTTTTACATATTCAAAGGGAATATCAGTCTCGGCTGCGGTGAAGGCACCGGTATCGTCTTTCAACACCAGCGCGTCTATATGTACGCTGCCGGTTATTCTTAAAAAACCGCCCTCGCA
>CAZIQU010000151.1:2692-4880 GCA_964541445.1 uncultured Lachnospiraceae bacterium
TGTGACGCCGTATAGGCCGGCGTGTTTATTCCCGCGGGCAGGGTCACTCTGCCGGATACGGTAATCGTTTCGGTGAAATGCCTGCGGCACTGCACGCAGCTTGCCGGTGAGAAAACGGGTGTCAGCATTTTTTCCGTACCGTATATATCAGCCAGACAGCTCAGCTCGATCTGCTTTACCAGTATGAGCGAAAATGAAATTTCGCAGCCGGCCTCTATCGCCGCTCCGCCTTCGCTGCCAAGGCACTGAGCATGCTTGTCGCAGATGCGGGCGTTTATTTCATAGCTGTCGAATTCACAGGTGATATCGGTCTCAATAAGCTTGCTGACAGAAAACACATCGCTTACCGAGCGGTAACGTATGTCTCCGTCGGCGTCCGTGTAGGTATATACGGCTTCGGCGCGCACCATGGCGCTGTACATGATACCTGCGTGGGAGAAAGTGGTCGTTTGTGCGCAGACATCGCAGGTGAAAAAGGCGGCGGAAGCATTCTCCTCCTCTATGTCAAAGGTGAAGTCATAGCTTTCCCGGTCGGTTATTTTTTTTATCAGGCAGGTGCTTATGTCGGTCTGCTTCGTGAAAATGCCGTCACCTTCATCGACTCGAAGGTTTTCGGCCTCGCCGACGGAAAATATTCGGCCGCTCAGTTTCAGCACGGCGCTTACTTCGGCCCGTCTCTGCTTTGATGCTGTCGTTTTTATACTTTCGGCGCTTACCCCGGCAAAGACCTCGGCGTCAGTACAATCACATTCCTTGATGACCTCAAAAGGAACGACGGTGCTGACCGAAGCCGGACGTCCGCTGTCGGCCTCGTAAACTATGTCTATCACCGCGCTGCCCTTTACCGTCAGCACACCGTTGCTTACGGCTGCTTCTGTCACTGCCGGATCTATATCGGTAAATATGATCCTGCCGATATTTGCCATATTGTCGGCAAGCTTTATGCTCTCGGAAAGGTTTATCTCGTCCTTTATTTCTGAGGTTTCCGTGCTGAGCGTCAGCGTGTTTTTGATCAGATCCATTTTCAATGTCCCTCCTTGTATACCGTTTTATTTTATGAAAGGCTTCGCTGATATATGATAAATATAAAACGATAGGGAGGTAATATTCCGCCGCAAACAGGTTTGGCACGGCAGATACTCTTGCTGCGCGGGTATCTGCGGCGGCCGCGGTACGATCCGCGCGAAGTTATCAGCCGCGTTCGGCGATACCGCTGAAAAAAGCCGCCGCGGTTCGTGCGGTCGCCGCCGCGAGACTTTTGTTCTCTTCTGTTTGGTAGACTGCGGCTGTGCCAATGCAGTCTCCGAAGCAGGTTATCGGCATAATTATTCGTATGCTGCCGCCGGGCGGCACGAACCCAGCGCATATTGCTGCAGCGTTAGTTTCGGCGCTGCTTTTATTTTGGCATCTGTCTGTAAATATACGGTAAAAATCGTCGTCAAGTGCTTCACCAATACCGCCCGCCTTTGCACCGCCTGCTGCTGCGGCAATCACCTTTTCGGTGTCGGTAAAAACTGCCGCCTGGCACGCGTAGGCGCTGAGCGCTTCGGCATATATCTGCGCGTACTGCTCGATACCGGCAAAAGATGAATGCTTTTTCAGCATAATCTCGCCGGCATCGCCGGTAAATATTTCTAAGCTTTCACCTTCACTCAGCCGCAGTGAGCGGCGCAGCTCTTTCGGTATAACTATACGGCCAAGGTCGTCTATTCTGCGTACAATTCCGGTTGCTTTCATTCTCGTTCCTCCAAATATCGTGCCTAAAAATGTAAAAATGTGTCGCAGGTCTATTGTTTGTAGATTGAGCGACGCTTATTCTCACATTTATTTGGAGTTTGATATTTTTCAAAGCGCAAGAAAACGCCGTTGCTCACATTTGCTGCCGCTTTTTTTGTGATTGTCGGTTGATTATCGTAAAGTTATAACAAGGCGCTCGGCGCACTCCGCAAAGCAGTGACACATCGTTGCGCCTCAAAGGGCATTTCCTTCGCCGTTTGAAAGATGAGAGCCCTGCCGGTTTCCGCCCGCCGCTGCCTGCTGCAGAAGGCGCGATCGACGCTGCGGTAGAGGGGAAGGGGGCGGAGGCGGTGGCCGGTAGCGACATCGGCCAGCTTGTCGCGGCGCTCGAGCTCGTCGGCATCGACACCCATGCCCTCGACAAGCGTCTGCCGCGCCAGAGCCTTGGCGG
>CAZIQU010000152.1:0-4870 GCA_964541445.1 uncultured Lachnospiraceae bacterium
GCGTTGATGAAATCTTTATCGTACGGATGCGCCTCATCGTCGCCGGCGGCTTTTTTCTCTACCTGCGCCTTAAAGCGTTCACGCTGATCGAAAGGATCGTTCAGTTCGGAGAAACCGTTGGCGTACTCATGCCCGGCGATGAAAAGCTCAAATCGTTCGGTATAGCGCCCGTCCTCCGGGCATTTTTTTGCCAGAGGCGATATTTCCGTGGGGTGATGCGTGACAAAAGTCGGCTGAACGAGATTTTCTTCCACTTTTGCGTCGAAGGCCGCCTCGATTATCTTGCCGATGCCCCAGCCTGCTTCTGCTGCTATACCCAGCCCTTTGGCTTTGGCCCGCGCTTCGTCTATATCGGTGATCTTATCGAAATCTATGCCTGTATACTCGGCCACTATCTCCGTCATTCTCACCTTTCGGTAAGGCGGCTTCATGGATATGCTCTGTCCGTCATACTCAAGCGCATCATCGCCCAGAACCTTATTGCAGACAAAGTCCAGCAGTGCTTCAGTCATCGCCATAACGCCGCGGTAATCGGTATAAGATTCATAGCTTTCCATAGTGGTGAATTCCGGGTTATGCGAGGCGTCCATACCCTCATTGCGGAACAGGCGGCCGATTTCATAGACCTTGTCAAAACCGCCGACGATGAGCCTCTTTAAGGGCAGCTCGGTTGCTATACGCATATACATAGGTATATCAAGCGTGTTGTGGTGCGTAACAAAGGGTCTGGCGTTGGCGCCGCCGGCCAAAGTTGCCAGCACCGGCGTTTCAACCTCAAGGAAGCCGCGGCCGTCCATGAACTCGCGAAAAGCCTTGACTATGGCGGTACGCTTTATAAATACATCCTTAATCTCGGGATTGATAAGCAGATCTACATAGCGCTGACGGTAGCGCAGCTCAGGATCCTTGAGCCCGTGAAATTTTTCCGGCATGACCTGCACCGACTTGGAAAGCAGCACCATTTCGGCGGTACGCACCGATATCTCGCCGCGCTGCGTGCGAAAGACCTCGCCGGTAACGCCGACGATATCACCGATATCGTAGCTGAGCACATAATCATACTCGTCGCCGAGAATATCTTTTTTGTTGAAAAGCTGTATTTTTCCGAAGGCGTCCTGCAGATCGTAAAAAGCCACTTTGCCCTGTCCGCGTTTGGCCATTATCCTGCCGGCAATATTTACGGTCTTGCCGTCAAAAGCCTCGAAATCCGCGGCGATACCGTCCGTATGCGCGTCTACCGGAAAGCTTGTCTCTTTATACGGGTATCTGCCCTTTTCGCAGAGATCTTTATATTTCTCCACCCTGACTTTTACTACCTCAGGCTGAGAATCGTAATACTCGTCCATCTTTTCCCCTTCGGAAATTTTTTATTATTTTACCTGCAATATCTTGAGGTCATACTGCGCGTTGGGCGCGTGTACCGTAACGGTGTCGCCGCAGCGTGCGCCGATAAGAGCTTTGCCGACTGCCGACTCGTTGGATATGCGCTTAGCCGCCAGATCGGCCTCATCACTGCCGACGATAGTGTAATCGCACTCCTCGTTCATCTCCGCGTCGAGCACCTTAACCTTACTGCCGACGGCCACCATGCCCTTGGGCACTTTTTTATCGTCGATAATAATGGCGTTTTTGACCTTATATTCCAGTTCGGCGATTTCGCCTTCCACAAAGGCCTGCTCGTTTTTGGCTTCTTCGTATTCGGCATTCTCGCTCAGATCGCCGTATTCTCTTGCCGTCTTTATTTTCTCGGCTATTTCATGGCGTTTGCCGGTCTTTAAATACTCAAGACGTTCCTGCAGCTCGTAGTAGCCGTCTTTGGTAAGCAATACTTCCTTGTCCGACATTTCTGCACCTCCGTAATCACATACATAATTAATATATTATAATGATGATAAGCCCTCAAGTCAAGATTTCAACCGCCGGCGAGCGGAGCAAAGTTTCGCGATATGAGGCGTTTGCCTTAAACTCACCCAGGTTTTCGCTGTAAAGCACGGTCTCGGTCGCCTCAGAATCGGCAAATGTGATCATTACGGTGTTTTTCAGTATGCTTTTCAGCCGGTTGGCACATTTTTCGTTAAATACCACCGCCGCCCCGCACTCCTTCAGGCTGCCGGCGCTGCGCGCGCATAATGCGGCCGTGCCGTTGTACGCAAAAAGCATATCGGCGGCAGCCAGCAGCTGAGCGTAGGAAGAGCCGAAAAGAACGACATGGTTAAGTTTTTCGGCCGCGTATTTTATTTCACTTTCAGGGGTTTCTCTGTCGATAAGCAACACAGTTCGCGTATCGGCGGACAACCTTCCGGAGGCAAACGCCGCCTCCATACCGGCAATAAAGCGTACCGATTCACCGCTGTAATAGCGCACGGCTTCATCGCGGCAATTTTCCGGCGGCAGGCCGATGTCACCGCAGGCCGCTTTAGTAATACCGGCTTTCCGGCAGATAGCGTTGACCGCCTCAAAAACCGTTTCCGCACCGCCGGCGGCATTTACGCCGATGAGCAGCACCGCCGGCGCCAGCCTTTCATCACGCAGTATGCAGGCTTTGTAGGCCGGCATCACCGGCGGCAGCTTTTGTGAAAGAAAATAAAGGCTTCGAGGAATGAAGCCTTTATTGAAAAATTCTTTGTGCCTGTTTATATCGGCAATATAAGCCGTATCCACCGTTATCTTCATGAGCGCCTCGCATGAAATAATATGCGGCGGCGCCCTGTATTATCACTTAAAAACGATCTGATAGCTGTCGCTTCCCGGTACGGCGGAAATCAACTCGGCCAGCGCTGTTTCCGCATTGGCGCGCGCGGTTTCGAGCAGACCTTTTTCCAGAGCCATCTGTTCGCAGATTATTTTCTGCTCCGCGGCAAAGGTATTGTAATCGTCGATAGTTATACGGTTGAAAATATTCTTGGTTTCATCGAGAACCATCAGGCTGTTCTCGTCGATCTCGTGCGAGAGTATCTCTGCGTCGGGCAGGGTCACCGTAATAATACCCGCAGAGGCGGTTACGCTCACGCGGCTCATATCTATGCCGGCTTTGATCAGTCCGTCATATTGGACGATAAAACGCTTGGTAGTCAGCGGCACGTCCCAATCCTTGATCTTAAGGTTGTTTTCAAAAGAGCCCACATTGGTATAATTATATTCGGCGGTAGAAAGCTCGCCTATTTCGGTTATCTTACCCTCGATGCCCTCAACGATTATCTGCGGCTGCGAGCGGGCAATAATGCCTTGCCAGTTAGTACCGGTAAAGAAACCGGCCGCCGCCGCGGCAATTATGATAACGATTGACAGAATGATTTTAAAAAGTTTTTTCTTCATATTTGCTGTGATGTTTGCTCCGTATATTTATTTGTTTATTTATATGAGTGTTTGTTTTAATGAGAATTGCGGCGCGGTCGTTAATTCATTTTTGTTATGCTCTGCATAAACATGTCGATATCTGGCTGCTGACCGTCGTAGGCAACAACGGAAAATATCACCAGTATGCCGTCGGCGCTGCGCACCCAATAAGCAACGCTCATCAAATCGCTGAGCTTTATCTCCATACGCAGATAGTCCGCGCCGGCCAGCTGCACATCCTCGGCGTCACCGGCCTCGTAGGTGTACGATTTGTTTTTTTCGGTCTGCGCTTTCAGGTTGGCAAGATAAGCTTGCGGAGATATGGCAGTGCCGCCGGTAAGGCGCGTATCCTCAAACATGAGCTTGACAGCGCAGACATCATTTTCATCAAGCAGGGCAAAATCGAAATAGGCGCCGCCCGCAGCGCTTTTTACCTCTTCGGCGCTGAGCGAGCCGTCATTGATAACAACATCGGTCTCCCCCTCCGCGTAGGCTTTCATATCCTCGGCGGGCATAAGCGTCAGGCCGTCCGGCAGGGTAAACATCATATCGAGCCAGCTGTTAGTATATACGCCGTTTTCGTCAAAGCTGCCGAAGCTGACTGCCGATTCCGCCGGCGGATCTTCGTCTGCCGCCGGAAAACAGCCGGCCAGCACCGCGGCGCTCAGCAGCAGAACCGTAAATATGCAGATGGTTTTTTTTGCCATTTCCCTCTCCGGCCTTTATTTTACCACATACACGCAGCAAATAACCGTATTATTTATTTTATTCTTGCCCCGTTTGTGCTATATTGCAGTTATATAAAGATTTCAGGAAAGGGCAAATAAAAGAGATATGACCGAATTTAAAGATTACCGATACGAAAGAGTCAATTTCGGCAAAGCCAAAGAAGAAGCGGAAAAGCTTATCGCCGACATAAAAGCGGCTGCTGACATTGAGGCCTTTGACGCAGCCTTTATGGCTTTCGACAGACTTTATGCCCATGTAGTCACCTACGAAACGCTTTGCAGCATCAGACATACAAGTAATACCGCCGATGAATTTTATGCCGCCGAGCAGGAATATTACGACAACGAGATGCCGGCTTTCATGCCATGCTTCAATGCCTGCTGTCAGGCACTGCTGGAAAGCCCGCTCAAAGATAGCATAGCGAAAAAATACGGCGAGCATCTTATTACCATAGTGAAAACACAGCTGGCCAGCTTCGATCCGGTAATAATTGAAGATATGCAGAAAGAAAACGCTCTGGCCAATGAATACCAAAAAATAATGGCCTCCGCCGTTATCAGTTTCCGCGGTGAGGAATACAACCTTCCCGGACTGATGAAATTCATGCAGGATGATCCCGACCGCACTACCCGCAAAGAGGCCTGTGCTGTCTTCGATGCCTTTTTGGCGGAGAAAGAACCGGTGCTCGACGAGCTCTACGACAAACTGGTAAAAATACGCACGTCTATGGGCAAAAAAATGGGCTACGAAAATTTCGAGCCGCTCGGTTATCTGCGAATGAACCGCTACGATTACGATAAAAACG
>CAZIQU010000153.1:0-4856 GCA_964541445.1 uncultured Lachnospiraceae bacterium
GAGCCAAAAGCAAAATGAGCATAGCTGCGATTGTTTTTCGTGATACGGGTTTTTTTGTTTTCATTATCTGCCTCATAGTACACAGTAATAACGGATTGAGACGCCGCATGTTTTCATTTTCGTTTAAATAAAAAATACACCCCGGCTCTGACCCGAGGTATATTCTATAACATCATAGGGCATAAATCAATAATATTTTATCGTTTTTCGTTAATTATTTTTTATTTGTCGAGGTAACAAATTTGTCAATGATTGCCGAAGACAGCTCCTTAAAGAATTTTTCGTCCAACACATAGGTCAGATCGTAATCATCAAGCATTTCCCAATAGGAGGTCTCCGAACCGAGCATGAGAATGCTTTCGTACTTCTGCTGTGCCGTCGCGGCATTCTCAAGACTCTCGTTCCACAGCCCCATGGCCGCAAGGGCGCTCATCACATAGCTCACCTGATATATCGGGCTGGTGGCGATATGCGAGATACTTACCCATGTAAGCTGATCGCCGGCATCGTTTGCTATGTTCAGCTCGTAATCATTGCTGAGCTGCCCGGCCAAAGCGTTGGCCTTTTCCAAAGTCAGATCTTCAGTGGTATATAAAGCATGCTCCAGATCCGCGCGCCAGCTGACCCACACCAGCGAATAAAGCGTATCACCTACCGTGTTTATCTGCAAAAGATTACGATATTGCGGATACATATTTTCCACATAAGCGGAGTACAGCAGCGCGAAGCCCTGCGACTGCGTCTCGGAGACCTCCAGCGAACCGAAGCTGCTTTGAAAAGCATTGTCGTCATCAACAAAAAAGTTGATAAAATGACCGGTCTCATGTAAAAATGTAGTAATATCGTAAGGAGTGTCGGAAAGCTTTACATAAACAAACGGCTCGTTTTCCGCGTAAAATTTGGCGGTAAAAGCACCGTCCAGACTGCTGTCCGCATCTGTAAAGACATACAGACCATACTTGTACATATATTTAAGTGCATCACGTACGACCTTCGGCATCTGAATTGAAGTGGACATGGTCTTCAGTACACTCTCCAGATCCACATTCTCACAGTGGTACGGATTATAACGGTAATATATCAGCTCGTCCACCGTCTGCTCGGCATCGAGAAGGTGTTTTCTGATATAAGAGCTTACCGTGTTATAGTCCTGCAGGGTGTAATCGCGGTAGTATACTTCTTTAAACGCATAATCCACATAATTATCGTAGCCGTACTCATGGGCGATCTCATTGCGTATGGCCACCAAATCGATGATGATGCTGCCCAGCTGCGTATTCATATCCTCTTCCGAGGTGAATTTCTGTACGGAAAGGGCGTCATAGGTCTGTTCAAGGGCGGCCTCCTTCACCAAAAGGCTGTTCAAATAGGCGTTGGACTCGGTATAGCCCTCATAATCAAGAACGTTTTTATCACCGTGGATCTCCACCAGAGTATTCTTCAGCGGTGAATCTATCGTGCGCCCCAGCGCCACGGCGAGCTTATCGCCTATATCCACGCTCAGTTCATCGAGCCTTGTCATCTCGGCGGCAGCCGTTTCATCGCTTAGATCACGGTAAGAATTGAGCATCACCATATAATAAGCCGATACAAATTTATCGTATTCGGTCATCGCCGCGTCAAAAGCGGCGGAATAAGCTTCGATATCAGCCGAAGAAGCGCTGCCGGCCTCTTTTGTCATATCGGCCAGCGATGTCATCGCGGCAATGGCCTCCAAAAGAGCTGTTTCGTCATAACTGTCGTACTCCATTGCCGAAAGTGAGATATCGGCACGCTCAAAATGCTTTGAGTTATATTCCTGCTCAGCGGCATTATTCTCGTATTTTGTCTTTGTGCAGCCTGATATGCTCAGCAGCAACACAGAGCTTAACAAAATTGATGTAAATTTTACTGCAAATTTTTTTTTCATTTATTTCTTCCCTGCAAACTGCATCAGTCTGTTTTGCTTTCAGAACGGTTTCTCAGATGTTTTCTTACGATTTTGTCGCCGTATTTCATTATATTATCATGCGTTTTAAGATTTGCCCATAGAAAGATGATAATTTGCCCGGGAATGCCGATCAAAAATATCAGCCACAGTTTTTGCACGGTGAAAGAAAAATATATGCTTAAAAGTATGCTCCATAACAGCACTGAAATGATCACGAAACTGATCACCCGCTTGCCCCAGATACTGTTGAACACCAAAAGCACGACACATACCACCGGCACGGCATAAAGATAAATGAGCGAAAGATTTTTGATATCCTCCACAGCGAAGAGCCCGAGAGTCACAAAAACTATCGTACACACCAAAAAGACCAGAGCAGCTGAAAGCATGGTTATTATAATGCGGTTATGCTTCTTGGCTCTGTCGGCCGCCTCAGTCGCCGATTCCGCCCGAGGATGCTCCTCCTCAGTCAGATAATCCATACTGACGCCGAACACCTCCGCCAGTTTTTTCAGCGTCGCCACATCCGGCACGGATTCCGCCCGTTCCCATTTCGAGACGGCTTTATCCGAAAAATTAAGGAGTACGGCCAGCTCCGCCTGCGTTATATTTTTCTGTTTTCTTAATTGAACGATGTTTTCCGCTATGATACTGCGCAGTTCTTTCATTAGATCACCGATAATATTTATTGGATTTTTACGGTTTTTTTATTTTAACATCTTCCCGGCGAAAAAGCAAATATCGGCAAAAGTATGCCCGGGTCGCTCTACCGTGAGTAGATTTTTGATTTTTTTACTCTACTATAATACATTCACGCGGTAGAGAACCGCAGCGAAGGAGTAGGTAATATAGACGATATGTTTATTTTATAATATAATAAACATAAAGGGCTTGGCCCGGCGTTGTTTGCGTACCGCAAATTAAAAATAAGGAGATAACACATATGAACGAATACGCACTGACATGCTGCTCGACCGCGGATTTAACAGCAGAGCATTTTTCCGCGCGGAACATACATTACGTTTGCTTTCATTTTTTGATCGACGGAGTGGAGTACCCAGATGATCTGGGACAGTCGATGCCGTTCTCGGAGTTTTACAAGAAGATAACCGACGGTGCTCAGCCGACCACGGCACAGGTAAACGTCGCTCAGTTCATCGAGTTTTTTGAGCCTTTTCTGAAGGAAGGCAAAGATATTTTACATGTCAGCCTTTCATCGGGGCTTTCCGGCTCATACAATTCGGCGCTGGCCGCCGCGAAAGAGCTGAAAGCGAAATACCCGCAGAGGAAGATCTACGCGGTAGACTCGTTGGGAGCATCTTCCGGCTACGGCCTTTTAATGGATAAGCTGGCCGACCTGCGTGATGAGGGCTGCGATATAGATAAGCTCAGAAACTGGGCTGAAGACAACAAGCTGAAGATGCACCACTGGTTTTTCTCCACAGATCTTACTTCATACATCCGCGGCGGACGCATATCAAAGACTGCCGGGCTTTTCGGTATGATGCTGGGGATCTGCCCGCTTCTTGACATGGACAAAGCCGGACATCTTATACCTCGCGAAAAAATACGCACCAAAGCCAAGGTAATAAAAACCATCGTGGAACGTATGAAGGAACATGCGGAAGGCGGGCTCGGTTATAACGCCCGCACCGTGGCTTCTTTGATAGAAGACACCTTCCCGCAGCTGAACGGCCCGGTTGAGATAAATTCCGTGGGCACGGTGATTGGCTCGCATACCGGCCCGGGCACGGTAGCACTCTTCTTCTGGGGCGACGAAAGACAATAGCAGCAGCGAATAAAACAAAATAAAAGAACATTTCCAAAGCGCGCCGGTTGTGACAGAAGCCATAGCCGGCGTTTCTTTTGTAACGCCTCTCGGCGTACACTTAAAAAACGCAGTTCACAGACAAATGCAAACAAAAAATTACGGTGCCAAACGAAATTTTTCTTATGGTCGGCGCATAATTTCCGCAGCAGCAGCCACAATAAATCTGCCGCAAGGAGGATGCAAATGAACCCTTTTAAAGAAAAAGTACCGCCGCTTGATAAAAATTATATCGCTTTCAGTGACCTTTATCCGCACAGTTATAATGACGATGATATCAGCCCCTACTCGAAGCTGCGTATAATACTGATGAACGGAACAGAGTTTGAGGCCGACTGGTTTCTGCACCGCCTTTCGCGCTGCTGCCAAAGCGAAGAACTGCGCAGAGAAATCGCCTGCATACGTTTTCAGGAACAGCAGCAGCAAAAAAGACTGGCTGTGTTAAAGCCGATAAAGGAAACAATACTCGAGCATACTATCGGCTATGAGCATCTCGCCGTCGATCTGACTGCCATACTGGCGCAGCGCGAACCGGACGAGCATGTAAAAAAAGCTTTGGACTTTGCCTTGCTGGAAGATTTCGATCACCTTTACCGCTACGCCGACCTGCTGGAAATGGATAAAGGCATAAAAGCCGAGGAGCTTATCGGCAGATATGCGGAAATAATGCCGGGGCGACCGACGATCGCCGAGCATCGCCATCCGGCAGACAATATAAGAAAATATGTTGATTTTTCCAAAGCCAAGCCGATCACTAAACTTAATATCGGTATAATCATCGCCGCAGAACAGCAGACCATGAATTACTACATGAATGTGGCCGGGTTCTACGGAAACGATATGGGACGCCGCCTTTATCAGGAAATAGCATTGGTTGAAGAAGAACACGTCAGCCATTACGAAAGCCTTACCGACCCTAACTGCACATGGCTTGAAGCTCTGATGGAACACGAATATACAGAATATTATCTTTACAGATCATGCTATGAGGACGAGACCGACAAAGAGCTGAAAAAGATTTGGGAAGAACACATGCAAATGGAACTGGCACATCTGCACAAGGCCGCCGAGCTGTTGGAAAAATATGAAAACACAACT
>CAZIQU010000154.1:0-4855 GCA_964541445.1 uncultured Lachnospiraceae bacterium
TATGTTTTACAGGCAGACCCGGGCGCAAAGATTGCTTACGGGTTTTCGCGCGATGTCAGTCGTGATGAGGTGAATGAACATATCGCTGCCGGCAGTCTAGATAAAATACTGCAATATATACCGGTAAAAAAAGACGATGTATTTTATGTTCCCGCCGGGCAGGTGCATGCTATCTGCGCCGGTGTCGTTGTCGCCGAAATACAGGAAAGCTCAAACGTGACTTACCGGCTTTATGATTATAACCGTTTGGATAAAGACGGAAAGCCGCGTCAGCTGCACATAGCCAAGGCTCTTGATGTGATTAATCGCAATGGCTCGGCATGTCCGCGTCAGCCGCTCAGAGTACTTAAATTTAAAAAGGGCTGCGCCACCGAGGCACTGGCCCGCTGCCGTTATTTTACCGTGGACAGAATGCTCCTTAATAACACAAATGATAAAAACGCCGTGCTGGTAAATTCCGACAGCGCTTTTCGGGTATTAATGTGCGTCAACGGCGGCGGCGAACTTATATTTGATAAAGAAACACTGAAATTCGGAAAGGGCGATACTGTATTTATCCCGGCCGGCAGCGGTGAACTGCAAATATGCGGGCGGGCGCAGTTATTGATAATAGGCGGTTGAAATGGCATACAAAGAATGGCTGGAAAAGGCTGTAAATTACCGGGATGAGCTGCAGGCTATGAGCAGCGCCGATATTGAGGATGCTTTTTATAAAGATCTCAGCTTCGGTACCGGCGGCTTGCGAGGCGTTATCGGCGCCGGTACCAACCGCATGAATATTTATACGGTAGCGAGGGCTTCGCAGGGCCTTGCCGATTATCTCAACAAAAAATATACTTCGGCCGCTGTCGCGCTCAGCCGTGATTCGCGTTTGCAGTCGGATGTGTTCGCGCATACCGCCGCGGGAGTCTTCGCCGCCAACAATATAAAGGTATTTTTTTTCAAAGAGATCATGCCTACGCCGTGCCTCTCATTTGCCGTGCGCCGTCTCGGCTGTTCTGCCGGTGTGATGATTACTGCTTCGCACAATCCCGCCGCTTATAACGGTTATAAGGTATATGGGGCCGACGGCTGTCAGATTACCCTCGAAGCGGCTGAAGACATATCCGCGCAGATAAACAGACTCGGTTATTTTCAGGGGCTTAAGCATATCGGTCTTGAGGCTGCTATGCATGACGGCAGAGCCGAATATATCGGCGAAGATGTTCTTTGTGATTACATAAATTGTGTAAAAAATGAGTCTTTTGAGCTTAATGATACCGCGATAAACAAAAAATTCCCCATAGTATATTCGCCGCTGAACGGTACCGGGCTGATACCGGTTACGCGTACTTTGAATGAAAGCGGTTTTACCGATATCGCGCTGGTAGAGGAACAGCGCCTTCCCGATGGGAACTTTACTACCTGTCCTTATCCCAATCCGGAAATAAGCGAAACCATGGCTTTGGGTATTGAGCGGGCACGTGCCTGCGGCGCCGAACTTTTTTTTGCCACCGATCCGGATTGTGACCGTATCGGCGTGGCTGTAAAAGCTGACGACGGTTATAAGCTGCTCAGCGGCAATGAAACGGGTCTGCTGCTTTTTGATTATATATGCGCACGGCGAATATCTTTGGGCAAAATGCCCGATAACGCTGTTGTCATCAAAACCATAGTAACTTCCGCGTTAATCGACAGGATAGCCGCGCATTACGGCGTCGGCGTAATCAATGTTCTTACCGGTTTTAAGTTTATCGGTGAACAGATCGGCCGGCTTGAACGGAACGGCTGTGGCGATTCCTTTATTTTCGGACTTGAAGAAAGCTGCGGTTATCTCTCCGGAACATATGTAAGGGATAAGGATGCGGTCAATGGCGCGCTGCTTGTCTGCGACATGCTGGCCTACTACCGAAGTAAAAATATTTCTCTCTCCGCAAAATTAGCCGGTATATATGATGAATACGGCTTTTGCCTCGACAGCCTGCATTCGTACGGATTCGACGGCGCCGACGGCGAAGTTGAAATGCGGAATATTATGATAAAACTGCGCGGCGGAGCTTATCCTGAAGGCTGGCGCGTTGAGCGCGTTTGCGACTACGCCGCGGGCATCAGCGGCCTGCCGGCTGCCGATGTGCTGGAATTCGCGCTGGATAATGCCCGGGTGGTGGTGCGGCCTTCCGGTACCGAGCCGAAAATAAAAATTTACATTTCTGTTTTTGCCGCCGATAAGAATACGGCAGCTGTCGCCGAACAAAGCTTAACAGCAGGCTGGGAACAGTACCTGCGTTTGCTGTGAATTCTTTGTATCGGCAGGATTTGATTATATAATAGCGATATGGATATATCCAAACAGACAAGACCGCTGCTTTTTATAATATTGGAATACGCCTCGATGATATCGACGGTGTTTTTTCTGGTATTCCCGGCTACTTTTGCCGTAAAGACACTTTATATAAGCGCCGCGGTCTGGCTGCTTTTTACCTTCATAAACAAAAGCGACGCCTTTGCCGATACTTTTTTGCGGCCGTCGCCGGCGGTATGCGCCGTTTATATCTGGGTAATATTTCGTATGTTCTGTACGCTGTTTTCCGACATACCGTACCTTGATACCAATTATTTTGCCGCGGCCTTTGTGTTGCTGTTTTCGCTGTTTTATATCAGGCTCAACGACCGTAAAATGCTGAAGATCATTTTCTTTACGGCCATGTCAGCCGTGTTCCTGACGATAATTTTTTCAGTAAAAGCACAGCTGGCTTTTTCCGGCAACATTATCAGAAAACTGGCGACTTCCTTTAAAGATGAATACGATTATACCGGCGTGGCGGGTTATTCATGGACATACGGACTGCTGTTTTTGACTATGGCCATATCGGGCGCCATCGTCTACTGGAAAAATATCAACGCCAATCATTTGATCGGCATAATCATTTTTTATCTGCTTTGCATCTTTTCTGTATTCATATTCAGCGCTCAGTATATGATCGCCGTTTTTTTGATAATGCTGGGGCTGCTTTTCTACCTGGCGCGCATCAACTGCGGCCGCAGTCTGTTTTTGGTAACGGTATTGTGCGCGGCTGCTTTTGTGATATTTCTTGAGACGGGCATTCTGCGTCAGCTGATGATATTTGTCGGCAATATCGTACCTGTATACAGTTTTAAGGAACGCATACTCGGCATGGTTGAGCTTTTTGACACCAACTGGCAGATTAACGCTTACACTGAGGCGGCGGCAGCGCGGCTGACTACGTATATTCAGTCGATAAAAGCGTTTATCGGCAGCCCTGTCGTGGGTATGCTCAACGGGCGTTATAAAATTACCGGTCTTTATCAGGGCGGCGATTCCGCCATATTGGGCGAGCTTGCCCGTTTCGGCCTTGCCGGGTCATTGCCGCTTTTCGCTTCTGTCGGTTTTATGTATGCCGAAATACGCCGCGGCTTGACAAATGAGGTGCAGCAAAAAATATTTTTTGTCTGCATGACATTTCTTATTCTTTTTTCTCTGGTCAATACTTCGTTTACGCCGACTATCATGTTTTTCGTTTTCGGTCTTGTGCCGATATTTTTAAAGCTTGTTTGCAGTGAGGAGATATATGAAGGTTCTTTGGCTCGTTAATATGATACTGCCGCCCCTCGGTGAGGCGGCCGAATTGTCCCCCTCGCATACCGGCGGCTGGATGGTTGCGGCAGCGGAAGGTCTGATGGCTCTGGGAGGCGTTTCATTGACGGTGATGAATGCCGCCGCCGTTGCCGAAACGGTAAAGGTATCTGCCGGCGGTATAGATTATATCTGCGTGCCCGCGGAACGCGCTGCCGCCGAAATGAAAAAAGCGGTGGAAGTTATCGCGCCGGATGTGATACATCTGCACGGCACGGAATTTCCTTATGCCGAAATGCTCATAGATGCCTGTCCGCAGGAAAAATATATAGCGTCGCTGCAGGGCGTTATCAGCTTTATTGCTTTGCACTATACGGGTTATTTGGACGAAAAAACGGTAAACGCACGTTCTTTCCGCGATGTGCTGCGCCGCAGCGGCGTCCGACGGGAAGCCCTTAAGTTTGTCGCGCGCGGTGAAACGGAAAAACGGATAATAAAGAAATGCGGCCGCGTAATCGGCCGCACTAATTGGGATCGGGCGTGTGTAAGTGAAATATATCCGCAGGCGGAATATTATTTCTGCAACGAATCGCTGCGCGACGCGTTTTATGATAATAATTGGTCGCTGGCAGAATGTGAGAAGCACACGATATTTTTTTCACAGGCGATATATCCGCTGAAGGGGCTGCATCTTATGCTTAAAGCCATGCCGGAGATATTAAGGGAGTACCCGGACGCGCGCCTCTATGTGGCCGGCAGCTGTATAACCCGCCGCGGTAATTTCAACGAGCGCTTGCGCCTGAGCGCTTACGGTAAATATCTGCTGAAGCTGATTGATGAAAACGGTCTCGGCGACCATGTTATTTTTACCGGCAGTCTGGCGGAAAAGGAAATGTGCGAGCGTCTTGTTAAGAGCCATGTTTTTGTTTGCGCCTCTTCTATCGAAAACAGCCCCAATTCGCTTGGTGAGGCCATGCTTACCGGCGTGCCTTGTGTCGCCGCCTGTGTGGGCGGAGTACAGGATCTTTTTGAGGACCGCGCCGACGGGTTTATGTACCCGGCTGACGAGTATTATATGATAAGCTGGTATGTTAAGAAGATATTTGCCGACGACGCTTTGGCACAGCGTTTTTCCGCTCAAGCCGCGGCACATGCGCGTATCACTCATGATCGCAAAAAGAACAGCCGCAGGCTTTGGGATATATATGAAGAAATATTGGGGAAGCGCGCATGAAGATCTCGGTGATTATACCCGTTTACAACACCGCAGCTTATCTTCAA
>CAZIQU010000155.1:0-4847 GCA_964541445.1 uncultured Lachnospiraceae bacterium
AGACCTAAGACCTTTCTCGCGAAAAGACTTACCTTGTCTTTTCGCGAAGCGCAGCAGGCAAACGAATGAACAGGCGGGGCATTTTTAATGACCCGCCGAAGAATGAGTTCAGCCTGCAAGCCCCTGACCCGGGCAGAATTGCGCTGACGCGCCTGCGTTCTGAAAAACGCGCAGCGGTTTTTCAGGTAACGCCTGAGCCTTCCGCGATTAGGAACCGTTTAGGGTCCGGGGAATTCGGAATCCCCGGCGCGTATTATTTGTCTCACCGAAACCGCGGCACTACGGTTTCGGTGAAAAGGAGGTGTCCGGCAAGCGCACAAGCTCGGCATTTACAATGCCGAGCGCTAAAGCGCGCCGTGACAGCGACGCTTGCGCGGTCAAAAGCGGAATGCCCTTTTCTTCCCGCAAAGAAAATGAAGAAATTCCCTTAGCCCAGCGGAATCTCCACGACCTCCGCCATCTTCGTCAGACACCTCTCAATTTCAAAGCTGATCTCATCGGTCATCTTCTTCTTTATCTCATCGCCGCCTTCTTCACTGAGCTTACGGTAAAACGACTCTTTTACTTTTTCCCGCAGCTGCTCCGTGCGCGATTCAAAGAATTTTTCCGGCAGCGCTTTGCGAAGCAGCATCGGCAGCTTGGCGTCCATTACCGCCTCCGCGACCTTGTCCTTGCCGATAAACAGTACCACCAGCGAAATTGCCGCGCCCGCCAAAATACCCGGCAGCCCGCCGCTGATCAGCGCCACACCGCTGCCGCCGCAAAGCAAACCCACCATAACGGAGATTATAGCGTTGATAAGCCAGATGATCTGCTGTATGGCGAAAACATTCTCCGCCGGTATATTAAGATCAACATCGGTAAGCTCCATATACGAAGCCAAACTGAGCGCGGTGTAGGGTACATTGTGCTTCACGCATATAGGTATGGTCTTTTCCTCCAGCTTGGCCGAAACGGGCTTCATCCATTCCGAGATCGGTCCCACCAGCATTTTCTTTGCTTCCGGCGTCTGCATGTAATCGGCGACCGCTTCGCGCATGATATCGTCTATTTCCGCAAGTGTATCTATATCGCCGCGCCGCCAGCGCAAAAACACCGGTATTGCGGCATTCTTTAGTATCGGCTCAACCAGCGTATCCACAACGCTGTGCAGAAGCTCGTCTATATGCGCGGCGACCACATTTTCCACCGTATCGGACTCCCGCAGCGCCTCGATATCCTCCTTGAAAAGCTTCAGCTCCGCGTCTACCTCGCCCGAATAGCTCAGACCCTTGGATACCGAAAATTCCGGCTCACTCTCGCTCACCACTATCGAATCGGGGAATACCTCGGCGCACATCTTCTTAATCACCGGCATTCGCGAGACGCCGCCGGTAAGCAGCACTATCAGCGGCGGATGTTCCTCCGTCTTCTTTTTGACCGTCAGAAGCGCTTCGGAAAACAGTCCGGAAAACGATTTGCCGCCCAGTTTTTTCACTTTGGTATTCAGCAGGCGGTCGGCCTCGGCCTCATCCATCTTCAGCGTCAGCTTCAGCGGCAGGCGATAGCGCACCACCACCGACTGGGTCAGCCCGTGCTGCCGCCAATATTCCTCATCGGTAAAATATTTTTCCTTGAGCCTTCTGGCGGCAAATTCACAGTAGCTGTACCACGAGCTGCTCGCAGCAAATTCCTCGCGCAGCTTATCGGCTTTGCCGCTTGCCTCAATGGCATCGTTCAGCAGTATCTCATCCATAACGCCGCCGCCTAAAAAGACCTCGCCGGCAGTCATCAGTTCTACTTCCTTACCGCCCAATATGTAGGCGAAATCGGTCGTGGAAGAGCCGATATCAACGACAAGCATCGGCTTAGACAGTATATCGTAGCTGAGCTGCAAATGCTTGGAGCGGCAGGCGTACATCAGCGCCGCCCGCGATTCCGTGATGATCTTGGCGGGCGGGTACCCGGCGTTTTCGAATATGGCGCGGTAACGTTCGCGGTCATTGCGGTTCC
Organism: uncultured Lachnospiraceae bacterium; assembly: GCA_964541445.1. GTDB lineage: Bacteria > Bacillota > Clostridia > Eubacteriales > Anaerofustaceae > CAZIQU01. The sequence continues at coordinate 1,993 of CAZIQU010000155.1, forward strand.
AACCGGCCGGACAGCCTATGTAAAAAACATTATCGGCGCCGCTTTTAAGGTCGCCGGCACGGGTAAGCTCGTCAAGCACGGCACGGGCAAAACGGAAAATGTCGCCGTTGCTGGTCGGGTCGGTCAGAAAGCGGCTTTTGAAGCGCAGTCTGGCCTCGCCGGCTTTCGGCGTATAGCAAGCGTTTTCGCCGATAATCACTTCGCCGTTCTCTGCTGCCGCGAAAGCTGTGATAAAGCTCTTCGCGCCGCCTACCGGTATCACCTGCGGCTCTTTGGCCTTGCCGCCGGTCTTTACCGAAACGGCACACTCGGCGTCGCCGAGATCAAACCCGTAAAACTTCGTAGTCATAGCCGTCGTCCTCCCTTCAGGCCTTGGTCGCCAGGCCGTGACGTATCAGCCGGCCGTTATATATCATAGCCGGCACCAGCGTGCGGCTGCCCTCGGCGCTGGGTAAAAACTCAAAGTCCGCGGCAGTATCCTCGGCGTAATCAATCAGCGTTATCCCCTGCGAATGCAGATAATGCGCCACCTCATCAAGCTGCTCCAGCGCGTATTCGCCGTTAGCGGAATATTTGCCCTCCAGCAGCGACGCGTACATATCAAGCATTTTCGGGTCGAATGTTTTATCATCGCCGACCAGCGGCTCCTCATCCTCCTCGGCCTTTATCGCGTCGAGATTTTTATCTATCAGCAGCATCACCGCTGTCAGACGGCGAATAACATCCTCGGCATTGATGAAAATATCGGCTTTATAATCGTTCGTATCCTTATGTTTCGGTTTGCGCGATAAAAACATACCGGCAAGAAAGGTCATCACGGCCGCAAAAGCGATAATACTGCCGCACATCAACAGACTGTCGCGCTCAACACCGGCAAAAGCCGGCATAGCGAAGGCGATAAGTACGCCGAAGGAAAGCATTGCCAGTATCATGAATATTGTAAAGCCGACGGAGATATTCTTTTTGGCTTTATCCTCATCGTTGCTTTTGCTGACCCAGATTTTGGTCTCGCTCACACACTCTATCAGCGGAAAACAGGTCTTGGCGGTATTTACCATATAGGCAGCCTCGCTGCGCAGACGGTCATCGCCGCATTCGTTTATATATTTGTACAGTACGGTATCAAAGGTATCCTGCACGGCGGCCAACGCTGCGGCCGGTTTGCGGTTTTCGGTAAGCGAAGCCAGCAGCGCACCTTTGCGGCTTTCAAAGCAAGAGAACATACTTTCCATATATCCCTCCGTAATCTAAAATAAAGCCTCTTTTACAAATATATTATAATAAATTCGCAGCCCATTTTCCATAAACGGCGAAAAATGTAATCGTTTGTTAATCACACGCCAAAACGCGATGCAAAAATGCATCCGTCGGCAACGCCGCGCGCAAAACGGCGAGTACGGCAGACACGAAACATAAAAAGCACCGCCGTGCGGGCAAAAGCCGGCACGGCGGTGCTGTAAATTACTTTTTGTCGGGATATTCGCTGTCCCCGTTTCGGCTTAAAGCCTTTTAACTATTTGCCTTCTGCCCAAGCAGTGCAGATTCTTACGCCTTCGGCCGCGTTGGTCGTGAAAGCATCAGCACCGATCTGCTCGCAGGCTTCCTTCGTTACAGGGTTGCCGCCGATGATGATCTTAACGCTGTCTCTGAGGCCGGCCGCTTTAATAGCGTCAACGGTATCTTTCATGCTGTCGAGAGCCAGAGTAAGAACGCCGCTCATGCCGACTACGATAGGTTTAACTTCTTTGATCTTGGCTACGAAAGCTTCCGGAGCCTGGTCAATACCGATATCGTATACTTCAAAACCGGCAATTTCTACCATGTTCTTGAATATGTTTTTGCCGATGTCGTGCAGATCGCCATGTACGGTTCCGAGAACGAGGTTGCCCTTTTTCTCTCCGCCTTCGCCCTTAAGGATGGGTTTGAGTTTGTCGATAGCGCCGGTAAGGATTTCTCCTGCAAAGATCAGGTCGCCTACAAAATATTCGCCCTTTTCAAACAGGTCGCCTACTTTGGCCATACCGACCTGGCAAGCCTTGACGGCTGCAAAACCATCTTCGCTGCTGGGGTTGCCCGCTACAAAGTCATCAAGAAAACCAAGAACGCCTTCTTCGTCGAGATCGCCGAGTAATTCGGCCAGTTTTTTAAAATCTGCCATAATAAAAACCTCCGTTTTTTCCGCATACCGCGGTATAGTGTAATATTAGCATACCGCGGTATGTTTGTCAACCTATTTCTTCATTCACAAAATAAAAAATCCGTTTTATACGATAAAGCCGCGCGTTGTGGTATATTAACATTATATTTATCGCAAAGAGTGCAGATGTTTTGGAACAGAAAAAAGAAAACGACACCAAAAAGCTTCTGCTTGAGGTGTCGGCCGAGCTTTTCAACGAAAAAGATTTTGAGGATGTGACGGTGAACGAGATATGCCGCGCTGCCGGCGTGACAAAGGGCTCCTTCTATCACCATTTCGACTCAAAATACGATATACCCATACAGCAGTACCGTGAGATACAAAACCTGTTTTACGCCGCTTACGAAAAAACGGCCGGACTCTCGTCGGTGGCCAGGCTGGAGCGGGTCATTATGTGGTATTCGGGCTATTGCTGCGCCGACAACCAAAATATTTTCAAAAACTATTATCGGGCTATACTTTCTTCGCCGAAAAGCCGCATGATGCGTAAAATAGAGATGGAAAGCCGGGTCATATCGGAGATACTCGGCGTCGGCGTCGGCAGCGGCGTATTCCGCAAAAACATCAATATAACCTACCACACCGAGACCATCACCCGCTTTCTCTTCTCACTGGTGCTCGACTGGACTATTTTCGGCGATACGGTCGTTGATTTGAG
>CAZIQU010000156.1:0-4814 GCA_964541445.1 uncultured Lachnospiraceae bacterium
TTCGCATCGAGGCTGCAAGCAAAATCGGCATTGAAAATATTCGTTTGTCACGAAAAAACTAATGGTTTAATATCTTCAAGATAAATGTAAAATTTCTTTCTGTGAATAACAATAGTATTGTCAGCCTTGATCCGATTAAAAATCTGTATAATTTGGAGAAGCTCGATTATTCCTACAATAATGTGCGTATGGTTCCTGCTTTTCTTTTTTCCATGCGCAATCTGAAGTCGGTGAACGGCTGCGCCAACAGCTCAACGGTGGTCGCGACGCCGGAAACCACGCAGAGCGCTCTTGCCGAGCTGTTTCTGGAAGATAATCAATTGACCACACTGCCGTCACTTACCGGTCTTACCAATTTGAGCGTGCTTTCGCTGGCAAGAAACAGCTTCGCCGAATTTCCGCAAAGCGTGCTTTCATTGCCGGCGCTGACTATGCTTTACCTTTCGGAAAACAAACTGACATTTGTGCCGAATCTGTCGGCTCTTGATAAGGTTGTCGTGCTGTACCTTGATAATAACTATATCACCGATTTTCCGGAAGGCCTGGAGAATATGACTGCGCTCGAGCAGCTTTGTCTTCAGAAAAACAGCATCAAAAGCATACCCGATACACTTTCTTCCGTAAGAAGTCTGAATACGCTTATTCTTTATGCCAACGGTATCACCGTTCTTCCGGAAAGCTTAATAGCGGCCAAGCAGCTGAAAGTTTTGGATGTCGGGCTCAACGAAATTGATATAGAGGCAAACAGCGCAGTAATAAAGGGGCTTGAAAATCAACTGAATGCTTTTTACTATCGTATGCAGAACCCTCATTTTACTCTTACGGTTTCCATCGATAAAGATACCGGCAGCCCTAAGCTTACATGGGAAGGTATAGAAGATATAAACGAGCCGGAAGAGGGATATTATAATATCGTAAAATTTATAATAGAGCGAAAAGAGGAAACTCTCGAAGAATATAATAAAAACAATAACGCCGCCACGACAGGAGCAACCGCCGGAAGCAGCGACGGACAGGAACAGGCGGACGGCGTAAAAACCGATGATAATGCCGATAATGTCGTCAACGATTCGCAGGACGGTGTTAAACCGACTATTTCTGTTTATGAAACCATAAATGAACTGTCACCGGATGAGCGTGAGTACATAGATACCACTGCCGATAAAGACAAAAAATATACATATCGCGTTACGGTATATATAACCGGCATGTATATGGATAATTATGTGATAGATACCGGCGGCAGTGAAACCGTAAACAGCGAACAGGCACAGCTCGAAGGCGCTGCCGGCCGTACGCTTGCTATGTACATCGGTATCGGCGCAGCTGTCGTCGCTGCTGTCGGCGGAGCGATCTGGGTATTTCTGCGCAACAGGGGAAAAATAAAAAAATCTTCCGGTGTAAAAGAGGTAAAAAAACGCGCAGCTGTTCCCAAAGACACCAAGGCGGATAATGAACCGGAGCAGGAAAGTCCGCGGGCAGACGACAGTATTGCGTCAGCCGAAGATTATCACCGCCCTGAAAATGACAAAGATGAGGACGTCAGTGCGAATGTATCCGCTCAGAGTGCAAATGAAGCCGCAGATCGGGTCTCATTTCACCGAAGTCGATTTGAGTCGCTCTTTGATGACGAGGAGTCGGACGAGAAAGCAATAATATTGAAGCCGAAAGACGGCAAGGATAGAAAATAATATTGATATATAAATATGTGATTTTTGATTATGACGGCACCTTGGCCGATTCACAGAGGGGTATCATGGAGGGTGCCCGCCGGGCACTGGCGCATTTCGGTATTACATCTACCGAAGCTGAACTGCACCGGTTTGTGGGCCCAGATCTGTGGTATTCCTTTAATACCTTTTATGGCTTTGATAAAAAGCAGCAGGACGAAGCGGTGGATGTATACCGAGAATATTATGACGATAACGGTATATATGACACAAATCTTTATCCGGGTATGCGTGAGTCGTTGGATGCTTTGTCGTCCGCGGGCGTTATTATGGCCGTAGCGACGGCTAAACCGGAGAGAACCGTTCTCAAAGCTCTCAACTACCTTAATATTACCGATTGTTTCGCCTGCATCGCCGGCAGTTTTCCTGACGGAAGACGTTCCGGCAAAAAGGAACTGACCGAATATGTTATGGCGAACCTTAGGGCAGCCGACAGACGCTCGGTGCTGTATATCGGGGACAGTCGTTCCGACTGTGTCGGCTCGCATGATGCCGGTATTGATTTTATGGCTGCGCTGTACGACCGCCCCGAGACTGAATTCAGCGGGCTTACCGTGGAATATAAAGTTTACAATGCCGGTGAAATAAAAAATATACTGCTGTGAAATGATATAGGTGTGAGATGACCCTAGATGAAAAACTTATCGAGTCAATGCAGGATCTGAAGGATGACTGCGTATATGAAACAGTAAAAGAGCTTGTCGCCTCCGGCGAAACGCCCATGGCAGTTCAGAGAATGCTGAATGAAGGGATGAAGAAAGTCGGGGAAATATATGAGACAGGCAGATATTTTCTCGGTGATCTTATCTTTTCCGGCGTGATTTACGAAACTGTTTTAAGTATGCCGGAAATGCACTTCAGCCCGGACAGTAATTTATCCTCAAAAGGAAAAGTGCTGCTGGGCACGGTCGAAGGTGATCTGCACGATCTCGGCAAATCTATTTTATTAAGCACCTTGGCGGTGAACGGATTTTCGGTTAAAGATATCGGTATTGATGTTTCAAGTGATAATTTTGTCGACGGCGTCCGGGATTTCAAACCCGATATAGTAGCACTCAGCGGTGTCCTTTCCACTTCTTTGAATGCGATCAGCCAGACGGTTCAGGCACTGAAAGCGGCCGGACTGCGTGACGGCATCTTCATTATTGTCGGCGGTAACTCAACATGCCGTTTTCCCAACATTTTAAATAATATCGGCGCCGACGCTTACGGCAGTGATGCTCTCGAGGGGCTGCAGCTATGCGAGAAATTTATAGCGGAGAAGTACAATGGCCAAAAGTGATTCTCTCTACATAAATATCTCCAATGATATTCGTGCCGATATTTTGGCGCAGAAATACAGACCAGGCGATCTACTGCCCTCCGAGCACGAGCTGATGAGCCGTTACAGCACCAGCAGAGCGACCATAAGGACAAGTCTCGGTACGCTTGAAAACGAAGGTCTGATTTATTCGCTGCACGGCAAGGGTTATTTTGTCAGTAAGCCGGAAAACAATAAATACACACTCTATTTCGGTCTTAATAATCCACAGTTTAAGGTAAAATTCAATAAAATTATCATTGCTTATCCGGACGAGCATATAAAGACGATGCTGGGTATAAAGGATAACCAGACCGTAGCAATTATCCGGCGCATAATATACAACAATACCATGCCGGTGGCCTGCGATGAAAAATATCTGCCGTATGAAAAAGGTATGCCTTTTATTGAGGATGAGATACAGTATGCCGATTTTCCGGAACTGGTAGCCAAGAAGCTTTCGCCCTTTGAGCTGCGTAGCAGTCTGGAAATAGGGGTAGAGCTTCCCAGAGGCGAAATAAGCCGTCTTTTGTGCGTGAGAATGGATGAGCCCTTATTGGTGGCTTATCGGCTTGTGCAAAGCTACAGCGGCATGACGGTCGGCTACGGCATAACATATATGCGTCAGAATTACGGCAGGCTTACCGCGCAAAGCGGTTACTTTGAAAATAAAACAGGGTGGTAAATTATTTATCGCCCTGTTTTTTGTTTGATCAGCTATTTTTCTCCGCGGTCTTGTTCGCTCTGAAAGCATCCAAAGCTTTTTCATCAAGACGGTAGAACATCATTATCAATGCGGTAAGGGCGCAGCAAAGTCCCGGGCCGAGTACCATCAAAATACTTATTCGTTGGATGATCGCGGCTGTCGGTTCGACGCCGGAAGCAAAGCCGGTGGCTGCCAGGCCAAAAGAAGCGACGGCTGCGGATACGAGGGAACCGGCTCTGATTGATGTACCCATAAGCGATTGTATGAACGCGCGCGCTCTTGATTCACCCTGCATTTCATTGCTGTCGGCAACATCGTTGCACATAGCCGGCATCAGTGTGCCGTTAAGCGAGCCGACTGCGCCGATAACGGTACGCAGCGCGATAAAAGTAAACGCGCCGGTGCCGAAAAAGAACATGCATACATAAAGCACCGCGTTAAGCATATTGCAGGCTACATACATATTTTTTTTGCTCATTTTTTTAGCAATCAGCGGTGTCATCAGCGTGCCTAAGAATCTGCTGATCGAGTTAAAAGTTACCGAGAGACCCAATACCATAGGGTTTTTCAGTACATATGTAGTGTAATAGACAAGCAATGTGGCAAAAAATCCGCCCTGAATATTACCGATAAAAGTCGCAGCAAAAAACAAAATATTCTGCCCTTTAAGCGAACGCAGCATTTCAATAAGCGAAACCTTGTTTTGCTTATCTTTTGCCGCCGCGTCGTAAGCAGCGGTATTGGTATCATACTCTTTGGTGATTCTGCGCATGAGGAATGATCCGGCTAATATCAGCAATGAATAGCAGAATGCAGTAGCCGCATATTGCTGCGTGCCGGCAAAAGCGAAAGCTGCAAAGACAGCGGCGCTTATCAAGCCGTATAAGGTTCCGCCGATCGTTGAACCGAACTGGGCGGCAGTAGCCAAACCCAATGCGTCAGCAGTATTGCGGCTCATCGGGCCGACGACCGATCTGTTGGCCGTCCATAAAAAATTGTAACCGGTTACCTGAACCGTAAAAAGCGCCAAAATAATAAAAGAATAATAGGAGGGATAAGAATGAAAATTGTTATTTTA
>CAZIQU010000157.1:0-4808 GCA_964541445.1 uncultured Lachnospiraceae bacterium
GTGACCGGCATGAAGACAGGCTATACCGATATGGGCCAAAAATGTTTTCTCTTTACTGCCGAGGAAGGCGAAAAATCCGTAATCGGCGTTTTAATGAATGTAAACGATGATGACCAAACCAAGGTTTTTTCGCAGGCATACGGCATAATTACATATATTCTCGACGATTGTGAGACAGTTGCGCTTGTTACGGATGACAACCGAAAAACCGACTATCAAGTAGCCAACAGAGGTTTATTGGAAACATCCAATATACTGTCTCTTTATATGCAAAATGATGAGATCGTTTTAGTGGAAAGCGCGCTTACTGACGGTATACGCGCGAATATAAGCCTGGCGGACGGCGTGGGCGAAATAAACGAGAAAGGCCGTTTGAAGCTTTATCGCGATATCGAACCCGGTGAGGTTGTGGCGTATGCCGCTTTCGTCAGCGGCGATACCGTGATAAAGACCGTGCCGATGATCAGTGTTAACGGCTATAAGCGCAGCACATGGAAGGACTACGCGGTTTTGCTGATAATTGTGATATTTGTGCTTTTGGCAATAGCGCTTATAAAACGCGGCGTCAAAAGGCGCAAAGCCATTAAAAGGAAAAAAGCGCGTCTGAAAATAAAAAAATGAATGAAAATGTATATAAAAAGCTTGAATTTGATACTGTTTTAGCAGCTGTCGCTGCGTATGCCCAGACGGATGAGGCTAAAGAGAAGATAAGCTCTCTGCGTATCTGCGGAAGCGAATACGAGATGGAAAACTCTTTTGAGCTGACCGAACAGGCGCTGCTGATACTTTCATTTCGCGGTGAATTGGCGTTGGAAAACTATCAGGCCGTAAGTGACTTTGTTATGCACGCCGCCAAGGGCGGGGTGCTGCGCAATGTGCCGTTGAAGGCTATCGCGTCGGCCTGCCGTACCGCATCGCAGGCACGCAGATTTATTTGCTCCGATGTGGGTGTTGCGGATGGGTACGAACAGCTCAAAGAACTGGCGGAAGAACTGACGCCGCTGAAGGAACTCGCCGCTGATATTGATGCGGCGATAATCTCCGATACGGAAATGAGCGATAATGCTTCTGCCGGTCTGGCCTCGGTGCGCAGGCGCAAGAGGAGCGCCGAAGCTTCACTTAAGGCGAAGCTGGCTTCAATAGTATCGGGTGATACAAAAAAATATCTGCAGGATAATATCGTCACTATACGCTCCGGCCGGTATGTGGTACCGGTGCGCAGTGAATATCGCGCTAACATTAACGGTATCGTGCATGATACTTCTGCCAGCGGGCTTACGCTTTTTGTAGAGCCTGCCGCTGTCGTAAAGCTCAATAATGAGCTCAGCGAGCTTGAGGCTGAAGAACAGCGTGAGATGGAGCTTATTTTGACAGAGCTTTCCGCTAAAGTCGCGGCAGAGAAAACATATATTGTTCACAACGAAACAGTGATTTTTATGCTCGATGAGGTCTTTGCCAAAGCCGCGTATGCGTCCGAAAACCGCAACAGCAGGCCGCAGATAAGCGCAGAAAAAAAAATCATCCTCAAAAAAGCCAGACATCCGCTCATTGATAAAAACAAAGCCGTGGCATCCGATATAACGGTAGGCGGTGAGTTTACCCAGGTGGTAATAACCGGGCCGAATACCGGCGGCAAAACCGTGGCTTTAAAGACTTTGGGCTTAGCCGAGCTGATGGGGCAGTGCGGACTTTTTGTGCCTGCCGACAGCGGCAGCTATATACATAGGTTTGATGAGATATTCGCCGATATCGGCGATGAGCAGAGCATAGCGCAGAGCTTAAGTACATTCTCTGCCCATATGACCAATATTGTGAGCATTCTCGGCCGCGCAGGCGACAACTGCCTGATTTTGCTGGACGAACTCGGCGCCGGTACGGATCCTGCCGAGGGAGCGGCTTTGGCTAAGGCTATTCTTATTTCCGTAAAAGCAAAAGGGGCGTTATGCGCGGCGACAACGCATTATAACGAAATAAAGCAATATGCGCTGTATGAACCGGGAGCGGTGAATGCCAGCGTGGAATTTGATACCGTCAATCTTCGGCCGACATATAAACTTAACATCGGTGTGCCCGGCAGATCTAATGCTTTTGAGATCTCGCGCCGGCTGGGTCTCTCTGAAGATATCATCAGCGCCGCTGCCGCCGATATGAATTCCGCCGACAGCAGATTCGATGATATTATCCAAAATCTTAATGAAAAACTGCGTATCGCGGCGGCCGAAGCGGAGAAAGCAGAGAGAACGAGCGCTGAAGCAGAGCGGCTGCGCAGTGAGACGGCAGAGGAAAACGAAAAACTGCGCAGAATGAAAGATAAGTTCAACACGCAGGCGGCTCTTGAGGCGAAGAGCATTATCAACGAGGCAAAAAAAGAAGCCAAGGAGATAATATCTCAGGCCGGGCTTGATAGTGCAAACAGAGCCTCCGCCGGTGAGCATATCGAGCATTTGGCGCGGAAAAGCTTGGAAAAGGCCAACAGCTATATTCCGCAGAACGATTTGCTCTCATCAGCGGGAAGCGATAAGCACCGTCATGAGTACAAAAGAAATGAAGAAGTGTATGTGCGCGACATCAACGCCTTCGGCGTGATCGTCGAGCTCGAAAATAAATTCGCCCTTGTGCAGGTCGGAGCGATTAAAACAAAAATTGCCCTCGACCGGCTTGAACCGTCACAGACAAAAAAAGAGAAAGCGTTTTCTTATACCGGTATGAAAGCAAGAGAAGCAAGCTCATCGCTTGATATACGCGGCATTACCGCCTCAGAGGTCTCATTGGAGGTGGAGAAGTTTCTGGATGACGCTTCGCTGGCCGGGCTGAAATGCGTGACAGTTATCCATGGTAAAGGCCAAGGGGTACTGCGTGAGGAGGTCACCTCTGTGCTGAAAAATCATCCGCTGGTAGATAAATTCCGTTCCGGCGGAATCGCTGAAGGCGGCAGCGGCGCGACTGTCGTTTATCTCAATTAGTTGATTAAATAAATGATGTGGTGTATAATGTCAAATCGAGTCGAGGCTTACAATGTCGGCTGAAAAATACAAGGCCATAGTTATCAAATGCGTTAAATACGGTGAGCATGATAAAATGCTTACGCTTTTTACACAGAACAGCGGCAAGAAAAGCGCCGTAGCCAAAGGCGCCAGTACGGCCAAGAGCAAATTTATCGGTTCTTCACAGCTGTTTTGTTGCTCTGAATTCCTTCTTTCGGAATCGGGCAAGATGCCTTATGTATCAGGCGCCGAAGTGCTTAACGGATTTTATGCTCTTGATAAGGATGTGCGCACCCTGGCGGCCGCCAGCTTTATTGCCGAGCTTCTGAATGCTGTGTTTGAGGAAGAAAGCCCTTCTCCTGCGGCCTTCAGCCTGCTCTACTATACCTTGGAGCTTCTTTGTTCATCATCGGCAGAATACGCCTATGTGATAAGTATGGCTTTTTCTCTGAAACTCATGGGGATCAACGGTACTTATCCGGTGCTTGACCGTTGCCTGAACTGCGAGAAGAAGGATGATCGCTATCTTTTTTCCGCTGCGGCAGGGGGCATCCTTTGTGAAAAGTGCGCGGAGCAGGTCAATTTGCCTTTGCTTTCGGCGAACGAAGCGGGCTTTTTATACGGATTGCTTTATATTGATGTAAGCAAATTGGCTTCTGTTGATCTGCCGGATACAAAAACGCAAAAATATCTTTTAAAAACGATCTATAATTATATAATTTATGTCATAGAAAAAAGCATTAAAAGCTATGGGCTTTTGGATTCGCTGCTTACGGAGGAGAAAAAGTGACACGAAAACTTACATTAAACGAGATTATCAGCATCACTAAAATGCGCGGCATCGTATTTCCCGGTTCGGAGATATACGAAGGGCTGGCAAATTCATGGGACTACGGCCCTGTGGGCGTATTGATGCTGAATAATGTCAAGAGCGCATGGATTAAGAAGTTTATTAATGAAAATCCCTATAATGTTCTGATTGATACCGCCATTCTTATGAATACCCGCACATGGGAGGCCAGCGGTCATCTGGCTAATTTCAACGATCCGCTGATCGACTGCAAAAGCTGCAAGAGCCGTTACCGTGCCGATAAATTGGTGGAGGACGATTTCGCTGCCAAGGGTATCGATGAGGTGGCGGACGGCTGGAGCAATGAAAAAATGGAGCAGTATATTGCCGACAACAACATTAAATGCCCCCGCTGCGGCGCTGCTGATTTTACAAAGATAAGACAGTTCAACCTTATGTTCAAAACCTTTCAGGGCGTTACCGAGGACAGCGTCAATACGCTTTATCTGCGTCCGGAGACATGTCAGGGTATATTCGTCAATTTTAAAAATGTTCAGCGTACGACACGTAAGCGTCTGCCGTTCGGTATCGGCCAGATCGGTAAGAGCTTCCGCAATGAAATCACACCGGGGAACTTCATTTTCCGTACCAGAGAATTCGAACAAATGGAATTGGAATTTTTCTGTTTGCCCGAAGACGAGATGAAATGGTTTCAGTACTGGCGTCAGTTCTGTGTGGATTTTTTGCTCTCACTGGGAATCAAAAAAGAAAACATCACGCTGCGCGATCATCGTCCCGAGCAGCTTTCGCACTACTCAAACGCTACTACCGATATAGAATATGAATTTCCGTTCGGCCGAAGCGAGTTGTGGGGTATAGCGGACAGAACCGATTACGACTTGAAGCAGCATGAAAAATTTTCCGGCAAGGATATGAAATATATCGACACGATCACAAACGAAAAATTTTATCCTTACTGCATAGAACCGTCTGTGGGCGCCGGGCGACTTTTCTTTGCCTTGCTGTGCGACGGT
>CAZIQU010000158.1:0-4701 GCA_964541445.1 uncultured Lachnospiraceae bacterium
GTACAACATCTATCCGGCACAGCTGGAGAATATCTTAGACGCTCAGGAGAAGATACTTATGAGCTGCGTTATCGGCGTGCCGGACGATTACAAAATGGAAAAGGTAAAGGCTTTTGTAACTCTGAAACCGGGCATAAAGCCGGATGATGAAGTTAAGGCGGAAATACAGGAATACTGCCGCAAAAGCGGATCTGTTTAATTTCCGGCGCTTAGTTATTGAGGCTGAAAAAGCGGCGTGTTACGGTAATCTGTTTTTAATTTTTTTCATCATGTTTTTTTATTATATGTTTTGATTCTCTTATTTTTATATATCTACATTACAAAAACTGTTGCGAGTCTTTTCTCACGGTCTTATCTTTTTTTCGCGGTTTTGTCAATCTATCGGTAAAGTGTGCTGTCGGTGCACTGTTTTGAGTGCGCTGCCGGCGGCAGAATACTTTATGCGGCGGTGAAAAATGTCAGAAAAATATGATATAATATAAAAATCTTATATGCCGCGGAGTTGAAATTATGTCAGAGGAAAAAATTATAATAGCCGAAGGCGTAAGCGAGGCCGAGCTTTTGAGAAGCCTTGCACAAAACGGAATTGATACCTTTGGCTTGAGAGTATGTTCGCCGCTGAGCGCGGCGCAATACGCTTTGGCTAAGCAAAATATCTTTTTTGATAAAAGACTGCTCAGCGACTATGAGGCGGAAGCCCTTATGTTCAAAGCCATGCGGGCAAACGGATACTTCGATGAAAAATCTTACGCCGATGCCCGGGCGCTGAATACATCACTTCGGTCAATGCGTTCGCTGATAACCTCTGCCGATGAGCCCGGCGAGATGGCCGCCGCGCTTGCCGGCGGTGAGTTCGCCGTGAAAAATTCCGCGATTAAGTATATTTACAATAAATTTATGAAATCATGCGCTGAAGAAAATTGTGTTGATTCGGTCGCATATATCAGAGAAGCAACGGTGTCGTGCCGTGAGATCGGCATACCCGTAATATGCCTCAAAGAAATGCCGCTCACGCCCTTAGCGCGAAAGCTTGCCGATATTTTGTCGGGAGGAAAAGCCGTCAATACTTCTCTTGTCGGGCTTTACCGCCTTGAAGAGAGAGAGACTTGAAGATAGGAAATATCACACGCGCTTACGGCGAATCTAACGAAGCCGAAAACATCATTGCGGATATATTAAAAAACGGCTATTCGTTTGACAGCTGTACGATCGCCCTCCCTTCGGGATCGGTTTATCCGCAGATATTTTTTGATATAACACAACGTTACGGTATAGCCGTTACCTTCGGCGGCGGCGTGCCGATCATCAATTCCAACCCTGCCAAGCTGCTCAGAATGCTCAAAACATATAATAATGAGGGCATGCGCGGCAAAAGCGCACTTAAATCTTTGCTTTACTGCGACGCTCTTGATTATCACGGCCTCGAAAAACTTATACCCGAAGAAGAACGCCTCTCGAGAAATACTATTATTAATTCGGTAGGCGCTATGCGGCTCAGTATGGATGACGCCGAAAATAAAGCGCAAATAGAATCTTACCGAAATATATTGACTGCAAAGCCCGATAGTGAGGAAACTCAAAATCTGTTGAAGGCACTAGCCTGCATTGAAATAATTTTTTCGCAGTTAGCGCAGGGTTATCGCCGCACGGTCTCAAAATATTGTGTCATCAGGAAAGAGCGCGCTTATCTGGGCAGAATGGATCGAGCCGCGTTAAAAGTGATAGAAAACGCGTTGCTGCCGTTGGAAGAGTCCGGGCAATACTGTGAGATTGAGCAAATTATTCCCGTGCTGCTGAATAGGAGTGTTTGCTCGGAAACAAGCAAAGAGGGAGCGATCCATGTAACTTCATTTAGGGGCGCGCAGATTTCTTTGCGAAAACATCTTTATATTGCAGGCCTCGGCGCCGAATATTTCCCCGGCAAACTTGCGGAGGACCCTGTTCTGCTCGATTGTGATTACGATTATTTTGCGAATGAAAATGATGTATGCGACGATATACCGCTTGCCGAAAACAAACTCATCCGCAGCAGCGAGAATCTGAAGAACCTTCTTAAATTATATTCGGCGGCGGATATCGCCGCGGAAATGTCATATTCTTATTTCAACCTAACTGAACTTAAAGAGGAAAACGCTGCGGCTCAGCTTTATGAAATTTATGCCAAAGCAGCCGGCAAAGACGCTTCTTTTGAAGCGTATAAAGAAAAAATTAAATCCGCCGGATTTTTCAGCGGAACTTTTACGGCGGCGCAGGGCTTGGGCAAAGCATTTTCGAACGGTGAGATAATACCTGCGCGCGGCGCTCGGGAAGCCGGTGCGGTGTTTACTGAAAATCGGCTGTTTTCTCCTACCGCTATTGAAATGTTTGTCAGCTGCCCGCGAAAATTCATGTATAAGTATATACTTAAATGTTTGCCTGATGAGTCGGATAATCCGGCGGTTTGGATGAACCCGCTCGATAAAGGTTTATTGGCTCATGCGCTTATGAAAAGACTTGCCGAAGAAAAACCCGGCGAGATCGCCTTCCTTGCGCTCGTAAGCGATACTCTCAGAGAGTTTAGGCTTGCCAGAAAGCCGATCGGAACGCCGGATAAAGATGAAAAAGAGTTTTCGGCAATGATGTTGAACGCGTATAAAACGGATCCGCATAATGAAGTTGTTTTCAGTGAGCACGCCGTTAAAGTCGCACACCCCAGCGGTATAACTCTAAACGGCCGCGCCGACCGACTCGAAAAAACGCCGGAGGGCACTTATACGGTTGTTGATTATAAAACAGGCGGAAACATCGGGCAAGTTGATAATGACGCCGTCAGCTGCCTGCAGACTCTGCTGTATGCTTACGCTTTTTCCTGCGAAGGTTATCCTGTAACCGCCTGTGAATACCGATACATCACATACGGACACAGTATTTGCTGTGAAAATTCCGCTGAAGCACAGGCTTATGTTACGGACGTTCTTGACTCATTGAACCACGCCCTCGAGTGCGGGGAATTTGAGCCGGCGCTTGTTGACAAAGATACATGTGAATTTTGTGAAGCGAAATATATATGCAAAAATGAAAGCAGTGATAAAGATGAGTGAGAGCCTGTTTGAACTTGATAAAGAAGCGCGCGAACGAATCGAAAGTGAGACCGACACGAATTTTTTTGTGGAAGCCAGCGCCGGCAGCGGAAAAACCACTTCACTGGTCGCTCGTATGACCGCTATGGTTGCCGCCGGAAAGGATATCGGTAAGATATGCGCTATCACCTTTACGAAAGCCGCGGCTAATGAGTTTTATGTGCGTTTTCAACAGCAGCTTGATGAGAAACGCCGCGATGCAGCAATAGGGGAAATTGAAAGACAGCGCTGCTAGAGCGCGCTTTTAAATATAGACCTGTGCTTTATGAATACAATAGATTCTTTCTGTCAAACCGTCATATCCGAGCATCCGGTGGAAGCAGGTGTTCCCATGAGTGCGGGCATAACCGGTGATGCGGAAATGAAAAACGCTTATATGCGTGAATGGCACAGGCTTAAACGCGGTGAATACGGCGACGAACTG
Source organism: uncultured Lachnospiraceae bacterium (assembly GCA_964541445.1). GTDB lineage: Bacteria > Bacillota > Clostridia > Eubacteriales > Anaerofustaceae > CAZIQU01. The sequence continues at coordinate 3,544 of CAZIQU010000158.1, forward strand.
CTGAGGCTTTACCAACAGCTGCGGTATTTCCTAAAAGATGCCGATAAAGCATTTGCCGCGTCCATAAATGATTTTATGCAAAGCCGCAACTGCCGCCGAGTTTATGACCCATATGAATTCTCCGCTCTTGACACGATCAGTGAAAAATACGCCGATGATATCATCCGTATTGCCGATGCGATATATGCTCATCCCGAGGCCTTAAAGAATACCGTTTACAACGAAAAAAAGCTGAGTGAACTCGGTAAGAACCGAGGAGTTTTTCATCGCAGTTGGAAGGAAAACCCCGAAACCGTAAAAATAGCTTTTAGAATTTTAAAAGGAATGAGTATAACCTGTCATCCCGAAGAAATAGGCATTATCAATTGGCAGGACTATTTTGAGCAGGCTAAAAAACAGACTACCTGGTTTCTGAAAAAAGAGGATTGGCCCGTTTTGTTAGAGCTCAAAGAGCTGGAATACAGTTTATTAACAGAAATTTTAGATAAGTTTACACCGCTTTTGGCGGAAAAGCTCAAGAGCGAAGGGAAACTGAGTTTTTTTGATTATCTGTATTACCTGCGAAATATGCTGCGCGATGACGCCGCCGCCGACGGTATGCTCATAAAGCATATAGCCGCAAGACACAGTTATTTTCTTGTTGATGAGTTTCAGGATACCGACCCGCTTCAGTCGGAGATAATTTTTTATCTTGCCGCAAAAGAAATAAAGCCGCTATGGTATGAATGTGAATTGCGGCCGGGCGCTTTGTTTATCGTCGGAGACCCGAAACAGTCTATATATCGCTTTAAGGGTGCTGATGTCATGTCGTTTTATAAGGTAAAGAAGCTGTTCGACAGCGGCGTAGGAGAGGTGCTGCACCTATATCGCAATTTCCGCAGCGTGCCGCCGATGGCGGCTGCTTTCAACAGTGCTTTTACCGCGCTTATGCCAAATGAAAGCGAATTTCAGTGCAAATATGAGAATATACCCTGTGAAGCAGACGAGATTGAGACCGGTGCGCTTCTGTCGGGAGCCTACAGTTATAAGACCGTCGCAAATTACGCACGCGGCATCAGCGCGATCATAAAGAGGCTCGTCGCTGATAACAAAAATCAGATAGCCGTCAAATGCGGTAAACATACCGTGCATAAGAATATCGGTTACGATGATATAATG
>CAZIQU010000159.1:0-805 GCA_964541445.1 uncultured Lachnospiraceae bacterium
TTGCCGGTCGGTATAAGGTCTGTTTCCATCGGCATGTTAGGCTCTTCCGCGGCGCCGCCTATTTTCCGCTTGCCGCCACGGTAATTTTAGATAGCTCAACGGAGCATTCGGTGGCCACGATATCCTGTATCTGAATTGCCTGCTCGGGGGTAAGCGATTTGGCGTCGACCAGCACATTGACATAACCCTGATGAAGAAATACCACGCATTCCTCAAAGCCCTTGGATTTTATCAGGTTCTCCAGCGTCAGCTCCTGCTCGTTTTGCTTTACCAGCGCGACAATCTCATTCTGCGCGTTTTCGATGCTTTCGGCGGACGATTTTTCGTTTTCGGTTATCAGGTTCAGCGTTTCGATATTCTCACTGCGCGTTCTTTCCCGCTCAAGACGGTATTCGGCGAAAAATTCCGCTGATATACTGCCGCCGCTCATTACTTCATCCTCCGTAACATCACCGGTTACCAATTCGGCGTTATATGGATCATCATCGTCTTCGCTCACGGTCTGCGCTGTATTGAAGTATTTAAAATTTACAACGCTTACCGCGGCCAACAGAACGACAAGCGCCGCCAGGATCAGGTGTTTTTTCTTGATTTTTCTGAAAAATGACATCGGTTACCTCCGTTATTTTGTTCTCGTAAGAACGACTATTTTATGTGAAGCTATACCCAAAGCGACCTTAACCGCTTCGATAATGCCGGTTTTTACCTTTATGTCGTCAGCGCCGTCGGCTACGATGATAACTCCTGTTACCTCCGGATATACATCGGAGGCAGAGTAGGGAGTACTGCCGGAGGTGGATTTTTC
>CAZIQU010000159.1:815-4697 GCA_964541445.1 uncultured Lachnospiraceae bacterium
CCTTGGTGGTGGCGCCGGATGAGCCGGTCGTCTCGTTGTATACCAGACTCTTATTCATATCGGAGGAAAAGGTGATCATTACATCCACTTTACCCACGCCTGCCACTTGTTCCAGCGTTTCCTTCAGGCGAGCCTCGGTCTCTGCCCGGTAGCGCTCAACAGAGGTTTCCGTGCCTCCGCCGGTGTCAGTGCCGCCGCCGAGAAGCTGTGTGCCGATATTTACCAGCAGCAGGCCGCCGACGACTAATGCCGCTGTCAGAATCAGCTTTTCCTTGAACGAAAGTTTTCTGAAGAAAGAAATTATCTTTATATTCGTTTTATCCATAAATCATCTCACAATATAAATATTTGCCTCGTCGAGATTATAGAAGTCATTTACGGTTTTTTTAAGTAAATTTTCATCACACTCTCCGTCTGCGGTGATATATACCGCTTTTATATCGCCGAACCCGGCAGCGCCGCCAAATGTTCCGGTCACTGTCTCAGTGCGTGTTACACACGAAAAGCCCTCATCGTAAAGCTTTTGCAGCAGTGCCTCATCAAGCTTCGCGGCGTATGCCGCGGCTATGGCGCTGTCGTACGAGTTGCTTTCGCTGTTCAGTGTATCGGAAAAGGCTGTTTCGTCGAAAGCGAAAAAAAGAGCTTCATCGCGCAGATAGATTTCTTCGGATAGGGCGGAGAAGATCGGCGCGGCAACGGCGGCGGCTACCGACAGGTAAACCGCCAAAGTAACATATTTACGAAACCGTCCCTCAGGGGCGATTGCCTGCACTATGGTGATGAAAAGGATAGCTGTAAGCAGTTTTCGAAAAACGCTCTGCATGATCTCACCTCGCCGTAAACAGATAATTGCCGAAATTAAGCAGCATGCCGGTCATGATTATAAACAAGGCGGCGGAAGCCAGTACGCATACCGTCATAAACATCAGATAAGATGCGGCACCGTCCACGGCCGCCGCGATGCTTTTTTCCGCGAACGGCTGCAATATCACCGCCGATACCTTGAGCGCCAAATAGTAGAGGAAAAGCTTTACAACCGGCGCTGCTGCGATGATCAGCACGCCGATCACGCCGGCAAGCCCTACGGCATTTTTAATCAGCGCCAGAAAACCGGCAACGGTATCAGCGGAATCCGAAAGAAATTTTCCGGCTATGGGTATAAGCGTGCCTGCCGAGTATTTCAATACCTTTATTGCGGCGCTGTCCGCCGAGACGAAAACCAGTCCCTCAAACGCCGTGACCGCGCCGAAAACCGTACATGCAGCGCCTAAAAGGAAATAGGCGGTCTTTTTGATGAACGAGCTTAAATACGATAGCCGTATCCCGTCGTTAAGCTTGTCCGCCAGCTCAATAACGAAACCGAGCGAGGCTGCCGGCAGTATGATTTTGCCGATCAGATATGTCATGGCGCCGGCGGCGGCGAGCATGGCGGGGCTCAATACGCCCGCCGTAAGTGTTCCGCCGGAGGAAATGAGCAGCGCGGAAAGTATCGGCAGCAGCGTTTCGGCAAAGCCGTTCAGTGAGGTGAGCAGTGCCGATGATATATCGGCTGCGGTGAAAAACAATTTTGCCAGAATGGAAGCCAGCGATACAAAAACCGTAAAACCGACCGCCGTTTTTATTGTTTTGTTGAGAAACTCCGCCGTAGAATTCATTATCAGGGCAAATACGATGCCGATGATAACGAGCTGGGCAATCAGCCCGATAACTTCTTTTATTTGGCCGAAAGCCGTTTCGCGCAGCCAGGCGAGAAGATCCGTAAAGCTGAAACGGTATTCTCCCTGTACGGCGGCGATAATGAGCTCTTTCAGCGTGCTGCAGCCCGTTACCGTGTACAGGGCGCCGCTGTCATCGGCAAATTCCAGAGAAGCCAGACGGGTATTCTCATACAGTTCGTCAAGCAGCGAAACGGCATCGGCTTCCGCGGCTGCTCTCTGCGGCGAAAACGCGGAAAAGCAAAGGGACAGCAGTGTGATGAGAAGCGCGGTTTTGCACAGCACATTTTTTTTCATATTACACCGGTCAGGTAGTTGAAAAGTGACAGCAGCACCGGCATGGAAATATAAATTATGATGAATTTGGCTGCCGTTTCGATATGTGATGCCAGACTTTTCTGCCCGGCGTCTTCGCATATATCGGCGGCGAATTGTGCTATGTAAGCGGTAAGAATAATCTTCACCGCCGTCTTTATCTGCATGTCCGAAAAAAGGCCGTCGGCGGTGAGGGTATTAAGCAGCGATATCATCGGCGAAAGATATCTGACGGCCATAGACATTATCAGCACACCGGCGCCCAGCGCGATATATAGGCTGTATTCCTTTCTGCTTTCCGACATATAGGTGCAGACTACACCGGCGATCACCCCTATGCCCGCTATCTTAATTATTTCCATATCAGAACATATTGAAAGTGGTCTTCAGCGTGGTGAAAAAACCGCTGATGATCTCTATCACTATCAGCATGACGATGATAACGCCCACGAGCGTGACCATTGTGGCAATATCGTCGCGGCCGTTTTTCGCCAGTATCTGGTTCACTACCGTAACGATAATACCGATGCCGGCGATCTTGAAGATAATATCGATTTCCACTTTTTTCTCCTTGAAATTATTTTATACGATCACTACTATCAGCAGCAGACCGGCCAGCCTTATCAGCCGCGCGTAGACATCGCCCTTTTCCGTGCGGTCAGCTGCCGCCGTGCGGGCGTGCCCGTCCAACTCGGCTTTCAATGATTCAAGCTCCGTAAGTACATTCTCACGCGATGGCTCCGCCGTAATATCCGCCAGACTCATTACCGTTTTGCCGTCATGCTTTAAAAAGCCAGGGCTCAGCGCGGAATTTTCAATCTCTTCCTGCCATATTATCCGAAAATCGGTGTCTTCATTATCGAGGCGCGCGGCGCAGGCGGCGAAAACGGCAGAGAAAACACCGTAGTCGCCGCGGGAAAGTATGTAAAACAATTCGGTGATGCCGACAGGCGTATATTTCAGTCTGGCCGTAATCATATCTACGGCCGCGGAAAAAAGCTCAAGCTCCTTCACTCTGGCGGCGTAGGATTTTTTTATAAGATCGCCGCCGCAGAAAAATGCTGCGTATAAGATGAGATAGCCGATTGTTTTCAGTACCATTTCTGCACTCCGTTTTTTTGACGGTATATTTCTTTTACCGTAAAACCGCCCGCTGTTTTCTGCGGAAATATATACATATCAAACAGTGATGATTCCAGCAGCTTTTTCAGGTGATATTTGCTTCTCAGATCGTTCATGTCATAAGCGTGCGCGGTGGTTATCATCTTTACGCCCGAGCGGGCCGCGGCGGTTACCGCCGCGAAATCGTCATCGCCGCCTATCTCATCGGTGACTATTACCTCCGGCGACATGCTGCGTAAAATGAGACCGATCGCAATACTTTTGCGGCAGCCCTCTGTTACATCGGTGCGCGAACCGACATCAAGCTGCGGTACGCCTTTTACGCAGGCGGCCAACTCGCCGCGTTCGTCGATAAGGCCGATCTTGCAGGCCGGCAGTCCGGCTTCACCGTCCGACAGCATACGGGTGAGATCCCGCAAAAGCGTTGTTTTGCCGCAGCCCGGCGGGCCGGCGATTAAAACGGTATTTATGCGGCCGTTTTCGGTGACGGCTGCGGCGATGCCGGCGGCGCAGCCTTTTAGCTCCCGCGCTATTCTGATATTTACGCTGCCGAACTCCTCGATGACAAGGCGCGCCGCGCCTTCATGTATTCGCCCGGTAAAACCGATGCGATGGCCGCCGCTTAGCGTAAAGTAACCTTCGCTCAGCTCTCTTTCGTGCGCAAACAGCGATCGCCCGGCTGCCTTCTGCAATATCTCGAAAACGGTTTCCCTGCTGACCGGCACATTCG
>CAZIQU010000160.1:0-4654 GCA_964541445.1 uncultured Lachnospiraceae bacterium
AATTATCTACTATCGATTTATCAAGCCCGATTCCTAAACCAATAACCAACATTAGTAGTACTAATGCAAATGTAGATATTTTATCTGAATATACGAAAAATTTTACACTTTTTACAATTAACCCAAACGTTATCCCAATACCTAAACAAACAAATGGTAATATTGACATGGTTTTATCCTCCATAATATTACAGCATAAACATTAGAAACTTATATTTTCTTTAATAAAATATATCATTAATATGGTTTAAATCAACCATTTATTTCAACTTCAGCTAATATCCATTAAAAATTTTATTAAATTCAGTATAGTTAGGAAGAAGAATTTTCTCTGTTATTTTCATTGCATCATTAAATTTTATACCTGTATTTACACTTTTTCTTTTCAACCTATACTTTTTATTTGAATATTTTATACAATTTACGGTCTTAACGGAATTATTAAGCTTTCAACGGTAGTGTAAACAGGTGCATAAAAAGTCAAGTTAACTTCTTCTTGTGTATTTTTTATATTTGAAAGGACTTTTTCAATATCTTCATCTCGAGAATCCTGTGCATTTATATCTGCGTAAGGATCATCCCATATAACTCTAACACCTTCTTTTGTATATTCGTTTAGTTGGTCTTTATCCACATCAACTGAAATATCCTGTAGCATTAAGTTATCGTAACTATCAGTTCCTTCACTTATAGTAAATTTTATTTTTTGTGCTATCCCTTCAATTACATTCTTTTTATTTTCTGGTGTGCGATAGTTGAATTTCTCATTATATTCAATCCACTCAGCAGAATTGATTACCAGTTCCTTATTTCCAAGACTGAAATCAAGAGGCAAAGACTCATCTTTTCTTATAGTTATATTGGAATATATCTCATTATCTGTAATAGAAACATACGGAATAACCAATCTGATTCCATCCTCTAACTTTCTATCAAAATAAAGTATATTCTCATTGTCATTGTCTGTACTATAAATCTTATTTCCTTGCGAATCTAAAAGATAAATATCATCAAGTGGAAAAGATATGGACTTTTCTTCATCATATAAGTGTGATAATAGACTAACTTCCAATTTATCCCCTACATAGTTTGTTACAGCTGCAATATCAGAATTGATACTTTGAACAGAAATAAAATTGTAATTATCCAATGGAATTTCAGGTAATTCGGTCATAATTACAGGAATATTGAATTTATCATAAAGTATATTAAATTTGTTTATCACTTTTGGAAATTCATACGTTAACCTAGCACTCCATTGATAATCATCATTATTTATACTATCACTTATAATAATGTCGTTTGTTATCAAATCACCCTTATTGTTCTCTTCATCTACTATGGTTATATATTTATCGATTTCTGTTTCTATTTTAACATTACCTTCCATTATTATGGTAACTTTATTTTCATCATTATAAGCAGTATTCACCTTTATATAATTCTTATTATCAGACATTTCTACAGAACCTGAAAGCCCATATATCTTATTTTCTTCGTAGGTCTGAAATATTTTATTCACGCCCGGAAGATAACTCAATATTTTTTGTGAGGCATAACTTATTTGTTCATTAAAAACTAAAGCAGAAAACATCATAAGAGGCAATATTATAGCTGCTGCCCATTTTAAGTTCATGCGTTTATTACTTTTAATTTTAAATTGTATATTTTTTTTCATATCATCTGTAACCTTTATGTCATTCATATTGTTGTCAATATAATTTTTTAAATTATCAAGATTGTTCATAAATAATCCCTCCTATTTCATCTTTTAATAATTGCCTCGCCCTTGACAAGCGTGTAAAGGCATTTGACTCTGAAATACCTAAGATTTGTGATATCTCCTTAACTGACAATTGCTGATAGTAATACATTAAAATAATATCCTTGTATGTCTGTTTTAAATTCATAATACTACTAAATAATTCGCTTTTTTCCAATTCGTCAAATATTTCTTGATCAGAAATTTCATTTTGATTCAATTCAGTATTTCCTAATTTAACTTTCCTTTTCCAAGGATTTCGGAGATAATTTTTACATGTATTTATACATATTCTTGTAATCCAGGTTTTTTCTGTTGATAATCCGTTAAATTTATGAAAGTTATTATAAACTTTTAAAAATGTATCCTGGAACGCATCTTCAGCAAGTTGATAATCCTTAAGATAAAGATAGCATAGTCTCAAAATTTCAGTTCCATATTTATCAATCAAATTATTGAAATCCTCTTCAGTAAGCATTTTTTTGCTCATTTATAAACCTCCTTTACTTATTAGACTCTTTACTATTAGATAACCTTACAGATAAGTGTAAAAACATCGTCAGCAAAATTGCTGACGATGTTTTTGAATTTTGCTTATTATTAGTAAACCAAACCTGTCCCACTTATTCTTGTTCCTTCAGTACTTGTGTACTTAATATATTGTGCTTGATTTTTTACAGCAGTACCATAAGCTGTTACATCATCCATATCAAGTATTGGCGAATTGAATTCAAAACCTCCATCACTATTATAAAATGAAAGCCTCATTTTTTGACTTTGATCAGGTTCAAATAAATGATATATTCCATATCCTGTTGATCCGATGGAATCCGGGCAAGGTAAATACATGTAGTCAGAGTATACATAATTACTGAAAGAATAATCAAGATCCCTTGAAGAATCGTTTAGATCCCAAGTTTTAGTAGGTATACTAATTCCCATAATACCTATTCCAGATAAACTGTTAGCCATTTTTGAAGATGACCTTATAATGCCTGCATCTTCATATGCTTTTATATGTAATGATAAGCCTAAAAAGGGACAAGTTTTTTAATTTACTTAAATATTTTTTGAAAGCTTTATTTTAGTCTTTTGTTTTTCATTTTTTGCAATATCACGCAACTCATTTTCGAGATTATCAAACTGCTGTTTTTCTAAATATAGGGATGCTATGATTATCTGGAATCACAAATGTATTTATACTACTTTTTTAAAATAATATTACAGCTATCTTTTATTCTTGTTATCAATAATATTCTTTATATTTTCATTATCTGTTAAACTAAATTTGACCTTTTTTATAATATCTTTCTCGCCTTCAATATAATAATATTCAGGTATTTGTATATACAAATCCTTTGTCTCATCATAATATAATAGATTTCCATAGGAATTTAACTTTTCAAGATTCTTTTCAGCGTTTCTTTTTATTTCATCATAGAATTCATTGATTTTCTCAGAGTTTATAAAAGTAAAGTAGCTGACCGAAGGTTTAAGAGATACATCAATATTTTTTATAAAAGCAAATTTATGTAAAGGTACAGCTATTTTATAACCATTAACAGTATAATTAATATTATTTTTCATAGTTACTGATAAATATTTAATAAAAATTAGCTCATCTTCATATCTTATAAATAAGAATATAAAAAACAAGACCAACACTGTTATAATCATGATGTTTTTCAAAGTTATTTTCAAAATTTATTCACTCCAATTAAATTTAATTATAATTAATATAAGTCCCATGAGGCATTTAACTCTGTTGTTGTAGTCGGAATAGGATTGTCATCATTTAATTTTCTTATATATCACTCTTCATCCATTTGTTTTCCCGCATAATATATGCATATTCAGCATATTAATAATCAATTTATATACAACATCTAACCTGACCACTTGACTATCAAATACCAACCTTATGGACTTGTTTCCACGAAGCGATATTTTCATGTTTTTGGCTCAATGGGTTTCACACCCATGTGTGCTAAAATCCTTGATATATAAGGGTTTTCAGCTAAATCAATCTTTTATTCCTTAGACATCAATACGACCGTCTCAACGTGAAGTTTTTAGGCTATTCTACATTTTTCAAAAGCGCAGTAAAAATGCTTTGTATATGCTGTTTTAACATCTATTCTGTCCTCTCAAGAAATAATTCTAGATTAGGCTATCTTGTTTTTCATTGTTTTGAGCTGTGTTTTTTCGTTGGTTGCCTAGTAGGTGTCTTGCTTATTTTACTAAACTGGTTTATTAGGATGTAAGCCATAATTCGTCTATTAAGAAAAATACGTAATTTTGCGACTAGTTCCTTAAGTTCCATTAAGAAATGACTTCATAAATTCATATAGATCCAGATTATTAATCCACCACTGTTTTCCTTGAAAACTAATCTCGCTTTGTCCGCTAGGAGCTTCAGCTTGATTAATATAGTAATTCTCGTCCCCGATGGTCAAACGAAAGCCGAATGCGGGAGTTATACCCTCAAGTTGTTTATTCCAGATTATATTATTTCCCGTTAAATTGTTGAGGATTGAGATTAATTTCTTCTCAGCATCCGGTGTCAGTTCAATTTCTCCGCTTTCTTCTTTAAAATCATAAGCACACCAAAAAAATGCCTCTACCTGTTCGGAATCCAAATTATGCATCCAATTAATTAGATACGCTTTATCTTCGTTTTTGATAGAGTATCCAGCTAATATAATAATACAAACTGAAATAGCAAAAACAAGCTTCTTCAAACCATAACCTCCTTCTTCCTTCTGCAATATGATTCGTATAAATCTACAGTTGCGACCCATATCTTAACTATTTATTTTTTCGAACTGTATTTTTTGCTTTTTCGTAGGCTTCCTTCTTCACTCTCAATAACATTACTTCGGTGCTGTTTTT
>CAZIQU010000161.1:0-4582 GCA_964541445.1 uncultured Lachnospiraceae bacterium
GAAACCGACAGATACGGCATTAACGTAGATAGCGCCCATAGAGAACGGGTCAAGCACAAACCATATTTTACCCAGTATGAATACGACAGCGCCGAAGATCATCGTCTTGCGGCGGCCCAGCTTTCTGTCTATCGGCGCAACAATAAAGGAAGAAAGCACCGATACGACAAGATACGCGGCCTGTATCATGGTAGCCGCGGCGGTAGAGCCGACAACATACGTAGCGTAATAGGTAACGCAGCTCATCAACAGAAGGTTGTTCACACCGTAGGTGATGATGTAAAGCGTATTCATCACCCAGACCTTGCTGCGCAGCAGCATACCGAAGACCGTTTTGACGCTCAGCTTCTCATTTTCCTCTTTCAGCGGCTTTACACGCTCTTTGGTGGTAAAATAATGCGTAAGGCAGCCGATAACACAAACAGCGCCCATAACACACGCGGTCAGAAAGAAACCGCGCGAGCTGGTGGAATCATTAAGATTACCATGGGCGTCAAGCGCGCCGAAAAGCTTCAGCAGCGGCAGACAGGCCACCGCGCCGATGCCGGAGCCGAGACAGCCGCCCAGATTGCGGTACACATTGATGGAGCGCCTGTCGGCATCAACATTCGTGGCCAGCCCGCCCATGCTGTTGTAGGGTATATTCACATAGGTATTGAAAAGCTCGAATACTATGTATATAGCCAGCGAGAGCCATACCGCGGCGTTGGCCGCCAATCCGAAATCGGCAAAAAGCAGCACCACGGTGACAGCCCACGGCACTGCAAAGATCAGTGCCAGCGGACGACAATGCTCGCCGCTCTTAAAGCGATGATTTACGGCCCAAAAACCGATCAGCGGATCGTTCACGGCATCCCATATGGTACCGAGAGCCAGTATCGTACCGGCGGTCATCACATTTATCTTAAGCACATTGGTAAGGAAAAAAAGGTAATAGAGACTTTTGAACTGATAGACTACATTGCTGCCGGTGGAAAAAGCAAAAAAACCCAGTTTTTCCCCGATCTTTATTTTTTCTGTTTTTTCGGCTGTATCGCTCATACGTTTTTCTCCCTTGCCGCCACGGCCAGCAGCTTTTCTTTAAGCAGTTTTTTAAATTTTTCCGGTTCGTCGCCCATGGGATTATGCCCGGACTGCTCAAACCATATCAGCGCTTTATCCGGCGCCTTGATGCTGTTGTAATATTCCTCGACCAGCTCCGCCGGTGTGTTCATATCCAACCGGCCGTCAAAAATATAATATGGCATTTTGAATTCCGTACATACGGCCGACGGATCACTGCCGCCCACCTCGGCCCACATGTTGGTAAGAACGAATTTGTAGCCCCTAGCTACGCCGATAAAGTCGGCAAGCGAATATTCATGCGATCTTATCATCGGGATGACCATGGAAGACAAATAACTGCGTTTTTCGGCATTCTGCGAATAGCCGCCGTATTTCATCATGATATTGCGCTGTTTCATCATGCCCTTGAAGCCGCCCTTATAGGAACCGTTTACCGGCGGTCCGACTTTTTTAAGTGCCGTTACCGCTTTTTCGTCTCCCGCCGCTTCGGCGGCATCAAGAGAAAACTTATAGCAGAGGTCTTCATTCTTCGGGCCGTTCACGAACTGACCAAAGCCGACATACGCTGCTATATGCTCGGGATAGCGAAAAGCCAGCCATGTGCCGAGCTCTGAGCCCCAGCTGCCGCCGATAATGAATATTTTATCCTTATGAAAGCGCCGGCAGAGGTATTCTGCCAACTCGGCGGCATCATCGGTAAGCCGGGCGATAGTCAGCGATTCGGCTGAGGCGTTTTTATATGAGCCGCCGCTGCCGCGCTGATCCCAGCCGACCAGTGTGAAGGTGTCCGCCAGATCGGCATGATCCGTCATTATGCTGTGACGGTTGCATACACCCGGTCCGCCGTGTAAAAACAGCAACACCGGATTTTTATCATCTGTACCTTTTATATGAATTTTCTGCGCCAGACCGCCCAGTTCGACTGTGAGCTTTTCATCTGTCATTTACGGCTCCGATCTCTTTAACTTATCAATAATTAAAGTATATAAAGTATATTTTGATAATAATATAACATAATTGTCCGTTTTGCAAGATAAAGAAAAGCAAATCGGCTCAATATCCGAATATTATTATATAAATAACCTTTGTCCAGCCGGGTTTGACGACACGGCCGAAAGCGGTTTATCGGCCGCGTATTTGCGATTATCGAATTGCAATGCGGGCGTTCTGCGTTATAATAGTTATTTAAAGACAGCGGCATTAACGGAAGGAGGAGACAGTTTTGGCAGATTTAAACGATTTGATCGACGCTATGCTCAAGTATAATCCCACGGCCGATGTCCAGCGGGTAACAGCAGCTTATGAATACGCCAAAAAAGCTCACTCCGGGCAGAAGAGGCTTTCCGGTGAGGACTACATTGAGCACCCTCTGGCGATAGCCATAATACTGGCTGAGCTCAATATGGATACCACCACCATAGTTGCCGGGCTGCTGCACGATGTGGCCGAGGATACCCCGTACTCGGTAAGCGATATCGAAAGAACCTTCGGTAAGGAGGTCGCCGAACTCGTGGACGGCGTCACCAAGATCGCCAAGCTGGAATATCTGAGCAGCGAGCAAAGCCAGGTGGAATCCTTCCGCAAAATGTTCGTCGCCATGGCCACCGACATCAGAGTGATCATCATCAAGCTGGCCGACCGTCTGCACAATATGCGTACACTGTCCTCCATGCGTGAAGATAAGCGCCGGCAGAAATCAATAGAAACTCTGGATATCTACGCGCCCATCGCGCACCGCCTCGGCATATTCAAGCTCAAATGGGAGTTTGAAGATCTGGCATTCCGCTACCTTGAGCCGGACGAATACGCTGATCTTGCCAAAAAAGTAGTACTCAAAAGACGCGAAAGAGAAGCCTATATAGAAAACGTTATCGCCGTTCTGCGCGATAAGATGGATAAGGAAGGCATAACCTGCGAGATATCGGGGCGGCCGAAGCATTTTTACAGTATATACAGAAAAATGCAGAGCGGCAAAAGCTTCAGCGAAATTTATGACCTCATCGCCGTCAGAATCATCGTGGATACCGTCAACGATTGCTACGCGGCGCTCGGGTGGGTGCATATGCTGTGGAAACCCATACCCGGCCGCATAAAAGATTATATTGCCATGCCAAAGCCGAATATGTACCAGTCGCTGCACACGACCGTCATCGGCCCGGGCGGCTCCCCCTTCGAAATACAGATACGCACCAAGGACATGCACCTTACCGCCGAATACGGTGTTGCCGCGCACTGGAAATACAAGGAGGGCAAAAAAGGTTCGGATGAGCTGGCGGAAAAGCTGGCCTGGCTGACCGAGATCAGAGAGCTGGAGCAGGAGTCAGAGCGCAGCGATGAATTTGTGGAGGCGGTAAAAAAGGACCTTTATACCGATGAGGTCTTCGTTTTCACGCCGAAAGGCCGCGTTATTGAGCTGCCTGCCGGTTCCACACCGATTGATTTCGCTTACCGTATACATACCGATGTCGGCAATAAATGCAGCGGCGCCAAGACAAACGGCAAAATTGTGCCGCTCAACTACGTTCTGCAAACGGGCGATATCGTTGAGATCATCACTAATCCTGCGTCAAAAGGACCCAGCCGCGACTGGCTTAAGGTAGCGGTGAGTCCGCATGCCCGCAATAAGATAAGATCTTATTACCGTAAAAACGATCGTGAGGAAAATGTTCAGAAGGGCAAGGAGACTTTCCGCCGCGAGCTCAGACATTACGCGCTGGAATATGACGACGTTGTCAAACACGAATACGAAAATTTTGTATTCAACCGCTTCAATGTGCAGAGCTGGGACGATATGTTTTCGGTGATCGGCTATGGCGGGCTGCGCGCCGGTTATATAATCCAGCGCATCAAAGAAAATTTTAAAAACGATTTCGCCGCCAAGGACGAGAGCCTGAATATCGTAAAAGCCCCGAAAAACAAGGGCGCGCTTGTGCTGATACAGGGGCATAACGATCTTGAGGTCAAGTTTGCGCACTGCTGCATGCCTGTGCCGGGCGACAGCATCATCGGCTACATCACCCGCGGCCGCGGCATAACCGTTCACCGTGCCGACTGCGTGAATATCAAAAATTCCAACGATACCGACAGACTCATCGAAGTAACATGGCTTGATTCTACGCCGGATGAAAAATTCACCGCCGAGCTGCTTATACGCGCCCTTGACCGCAAGGGTCTGCTTATCGACATATCCACGGTAATCACCGGCGAGGGACTGAACATTTCCGGGTTCAATTCCAAAACCGATGCCGACGGCATCGCCACCATGCACGTCAATGTGGTAATTCGAAGCGTTGCGCAGGTGACGCAGCTCATCAATAAGCTTAACGGCATACAAAGCATGCTGAATATATACAGAGTATAAAACGGAGGCTCAAATGAAAAAAGCGTTTCTGATTATAGATATGAGCAACGATTTTGTCGCCGACGACGGTTCGCTTACCGCCGGGAAACCGGCGCAGGCCATAGTACCGGCAATTTTACAAACCGCCGAGAATTACCGTCTGAAGGGCGAGCCGGT
>CAZIQU010000162.1:0-4578 GCA_964541445.1 uncultured Lachnospiraceae bacterium
GCGAGCACGAAGCCGAGCTGCCCGGAAAAATGATTCGCTTTCTTTTCCATGATGATATTGGCCGTGGCGGCGATGATGTTGCCGCTGTTGGTTACATAGCTGATAAGCTTATAAGTTTGCGGCGCCTGAACGGCTTCACTGGCGATTATGGCTTCAAGCTCACGGCCGCTGACGCTTTTTTTCGATTCGGCGATATGCCCGAAGGCTTCAAAAACCTTGGCGGCGTCTTCTTTACTGAGCTCATAGCCCAGCTTTTTGGCGGCGCGGGTAATATCGCTGCGCGAGCTTTCCGCCGCTAAAGAAATGATTTCCGCGTCTGTTTTTGCCGTAGAAGCGAGCTGTGTTCTGCCGGGCAGCTCCTGCTTTTTCATTCTGCTCACGGCGCGTTTAAGACCTGTACGGTCGATATTCAGCCGTATGCCGGCGCTTTCGCCTCTGGCGGTCACCGCAGCAGCTACGGTTTCTATAGGTATAGCCTGCGCGCCGCTCAGCGATGTTTTTATTTCATCGGCGCCGCTGTTTACAGCGGCGAAAACGCAGGCGGCGGCCATGCCGATGGTTTCACGGCATTTAAAGCCCAATGAACATTCGCCCAGCGGCGCTGTCGTCTTCTTAAGCATGGTAAATACGGCGGCGGCTTCTTCGGGCAGTGAGTCGCCCGCGGTGTCGCATACGGTTATTTGCGTGGCCCCGGCCTTCACAGCGGCCGCGGCGGCATCCGCAAGAAAATTCATATCGCTGCGCATGGCGTCCTCAGCGGTAAATTCGACATCGCCGCATAATGTTTTGGCGTGCGCCACCAGCTCGGCGATCATCTCCAGCACCTTGGCGGGCTTGCGCTTGCAGGTGTATTCCATCTGACCGGCTGAGACCGGCACTGTTACGTTTATACGCCGGCGCGCAGCTCCGGACAGGGCGGCATAGGCCGTCTCGGTGCAGGCAGTATCGGCGCCCGCGGGGCAGGAAATGATACTGTTTTTTACCGCCGGAGCTACTGTTTTGTAAAAAAGAATGTCCGCCTTACCGTCGGTAAGCGCGCTCAGCTCTATTACATCGGTGTGCAGCGCATCAAGCTGCTTTACGATCTCTACCTTTTCTCTGAAGCTCGGCTTTGCTTCCGTTTCCGCCGCGTTTGCTGTTAATGTGACATCCGCAAGTCTTACTGTTTTCATGTGCTCTCCTCTTAAATATACAAAAAATCCCTGAAGCAGATGCTTCAGGGACGATATTTTACCGTGGTACCACCCTAATTACCGTAAAACTATCTACGGTCTCTCATTTCGGCTCTGACAAGCCAAAGGCTGTGATAACGGTGCCTGCCGGGAATCTCTTAACGGAAACATTTTTGGGAGATCCTGCTCGGGAATGAGACTGTTGTACCGGCGTGTACCGGCTCGCAGCGACCGCCGGCTTTCTTTACACGCTGACGGCAAAACATAATTCCGTCTTTGCATTTTCAGAGTATTTCGCTATATTATATAGATGCTTTAGGTCTTTGTCAAGTTTTTTTTCGGGAGTTTTCCAGCATTTTTGTCAGTATCTCTATTTCAGCCCGATATTCGTCCTCACTGAGCCCGGCGGTGATCATTCGGTCATAATCGTTCAGCTGCTCATTTATTTCGGCAATAAGAGCAGCTCCCGCGTCTGTCGGAAAAACGCCGTAGCGGCGGCGGTTATCGGGGCAGGTTACGCGCTTTATATACCCGTGCTCCTCCAGCTCGCGGGCCATTCTGGCCACATTGCTCTTATCCATATCCATGCGCTCGGCCATGAAATCCTGAGTGGAACCGGGATTATTGCTCAGAATAAGCAGAAAAATAAACATGGAGCCCTTCAGCCCCTGAGCGGAAAACTTTTCGTTGATATATTTTTTTCGGCGCCGCTCCAGCCTGCTGATAAGCCTGTTTATATTAAAAGAAAAATCGCCGTTCAAACGCATTACCTCCGTGGTCGGTCTATGCCGAAAACCGTGCTGCCGTATCGGCGGCGTATCAGTAGTTTTCGCCGTAATATTCTTCGGCCGGTACGGCCGCGTCTTCGCCGGGCTGCTCCGCGGCAAGGCTGTTGATCTTTTTCAGCAGTGCCGCCGTCATCGGCAGCGCGACACAGGCGCTGAGCACATCGGCCACCGCCTGCGCGGAGGCCAGCCCCATAACGTCGAATAAGCGGGATAAAATGATAACGCTGGGCAGCAGGCAGATGCATTGGCGGGAAAGCCCCAGTATTGTGGCTTCAAACGAGCGGCCTATGGCCGTGAACAGACCGTTTGCCACCATTACGCCCAAGTGCAGCGGCAGCACCAAACATTGTATTTTTACCATATATGTGCCGATGCGCAGCACCTCCGCGTCTGCATCGGTAAAACGGCTGATAACCTGCGGCGCAAAAATAAACATCAGGGCGGCCAATATCACGCTTGCCCCCAGCCCGGATATCACGGTGAAGCGAAAGGCTTCCTTTACCCTTAAATACTGTTTATTTCCCCAGCAATATCCGGCTACCGGCTGGAAGCCCTGCCCGTAGCCCATGACCGCCGAGCCGATCATATTCATTATGCGGGTGGCTATCGATACCGCCGCCAGTACGGAATCACCGAAGGCGGAAGCATACTTATTGAGCGTGACGTTGGAAATACTGAAGAGCGACATGCGCAAAAAAGTAGGTATGCCCATTCGGGCGGTCTCCCTATATATGTCGCCGTCAAAAGAAAAATTGTGTACGCTCAGCCGAATTACGCTCCTTGAGCGCAGAAAAGGAATAAGCAGAACGGCCAGGCTGATTACCTTTGAAATGCCGGTGGCAATAGCCGCGCCGGCTACCTGCATACCTAAAACGTGGATAAAAAGCGGGTCGAGGCCGATATTCACTACACAGCCGCAAAGAGTGCCGAGCATGGCGTAGCGGGTGCTGCCTTCGGCTCGCAGTGATTGGCTCAAGCACACCACCGCCGCGGTTACCGGCGCGGAAAAAAGAATGTAGCCGGCGTAATCCAGCGAATAGGGCAGCACATTTTCGCCGGCGCCCAGCAGCATCATCAGCGGACGGCGGAAAATATAGCCGAAAACGGAAAGAACGGCTACGACTGCTACCGCCGAGACCAGCGCCGTAGTCGCCGTCTGTGAGGCCTTTTTTTCGTTCCCGGCGCCCAGCAGCCGCGATATGTAGCTGGCCGCTCCCATACCGAAGCCCATGGCCACGGCCCGGATAAAGATCATCAGTGAGTTGTTTATGCCGACGGCCGCGGTGGCCGCCGTGCCCAGCTGACTGACAAAGAAGGTATCGGCCAGATTGTAAAATGAGTCGATAAGCATGGAGACTATCAGCGGTAAAGCCGTCTGAGGCACAACCCTGGTGATCTTTTCATGCAGCATAAATTCGCGTCGGCCGGCCGCCGCCGTCTGTTTTTCTTCCATAGACTTTTCTCCGCGGGTGAATCGAAATGAACAGTGATATAAAACAACTGTTGTACTATACAACTATAATATCACAATGAGGTATATATGTGAAAGGCATTTTATCATGAATATGAAGAAACTATTTTCATGCCCTCCATGCAGAGCATGGCGGTGAGGCGCGCCGCCTCTCCGGGGGCGGGCGCATCGTCAAGCTGTATCCAGGTGCGTATAAGTCCGACGGCGCCGTTAACTATAAACGAATAGGCGAGGCTGCCGCTTTCGCGCAGCTGCGGCGGCAGGGCTTCCCAGTCAAAAATGCAGCTTTTTTTGAAAAGGTCGGCGAACCTGGTGATA
The DNA here is from genome assembly GCA_964541445.1 of uncultured Lachnospiraceae bacterium. Lineage (GTDB taxonomy): Bacteria > Bacillota > Clostridia > Eubacteriales > Anaerofustaceae > CAZIQU01. The sequence continues at coordinate 3,750 of CAZIQU010000162.1, forward strand.
AAAGTGCTGTTGGCATATTTGCAGATGATCATAGCGGCAAACGCCTTATTCTCTTCCGCTGCAATGTAGGTGTATATCTCCGTAAGCATGTCCTCCAGCGTTATCTCGCCGCCGGAGGCGTATTTTTTTAAGATCTGTTCCACATCTACGAAAAATTCTTTTTCCAGCTGTTCCAACATGTCAAAAACATCGCGGTAATGCAGATAAAAGGTAGCGCGGTTGATATCGCATATCTCGGTCAGTTCTTTAACGGTTATTTTATTGAGCGGCTTTTGATACAGCAGGCTGATGAGAGCGTTTTTAAGCGCGCTGCGTGTTTTGCGTATGCGGCGATCGTTTTTGGTTTCAGTCATTTTTTCCTCTTTTGTTTTTAAAAATTGACATTTGCCGTTTGTAAGTCGTTTAACGTACATTTGCAACATAAATTGATTATTGAATTGGTATTATTATTATAAGTATAATCAAATGGAGACGATAAAGCAACATTTGTCGTTAAAGACCACCGCGGAGAATGTTATATGACAGAAGTCAGGGAAGAAGAAAAAGAGAAGCCGAAAAGCAGGTTTGCTGCCTTTATGGGCAAAAAATTAGGAAAGATGCCCGTATGGGTGGTATTTGCCGTCGGTTTTGCCGCGATTGCTGCCGTGATTATATTCGCGATATCGTCTGCAGGTTCATCGGCCGAGGGTGAAGCCGCCGCGGCAGCCGCCGAGGAGACCTACGCAGTAAAGGTCACGCAGATATCGGAGAGAGGCGGCGAACAGGTACTCTACTATATAGGTACTGTACAGCCGGAGGAAACTCAGCAGGCTTCATACGCCGGCATTTC
>CAZIQU010000163.1:0-4577 GCA_964541445.1 uncultured Lachnospiraceae bacterium
GGTGAAATATCTTGCCTATGTGGATATCGCCTTTTTGGTCATCAACTTTTTTATGGGCGGGCTTTCCACCAAGCTTTCCATTGTGGCATCACTCACCGGGCTGATAGTTTTCTTCGGCCGCGGTATATATGATAATATCAGGGCATGGATACGCCGAAAAAAATATATGCGTAATTTCCGTGACTGAGGCATAAAGTGTCGGCTTTGCCGGCGGATATTCGGAGGATAACAACTGTATGAGATATTCCGCACCCAAGGGTACGAGAGATATATTGCCCGATGAAATACCGGTATGGCGGCATCTGGAGGGCGTTATGCGCTCATGCGCCGAGGAGATGGGCTTTCGGGAGATAATAACACCCGAGTTTGAGGATACCAGGCTTTTTGTGCGCGGCGTCGGTACCGGCACCGATATTGTCAATAAGGAAATGTATTCGTTCTCGCGCAGTGAAGGCGAGTCGTTCACTCTCAAGCCGGAAGGCACATCGCCGGTAGTGCGCGCTTACATACAAAACGGCATGAGCTCGCAGCCGCAGCCGGTGAAGCTCTTTTATCTTACCAGCTGCTACCGCGCCGAGCGGCCGCAAAAAGGAAGACAGCGGCAGTTTCATCAGTTCGGTGTGGAACTGCTGGGTTCATCATCGGCCTATGCCGACGCCGAGGTCATACTGCTGGCAAACGAGGTGTTGAAGCGGCTGGCGGTAAAAAACACGGTGCTTAACATCAATTCGGTGGGCTGCCCGCAGTGCCGGGCGGAATACTACCGCGTGCTGCGTGAATTTTTAGCCGATAAAACCGATAAGCTGTGCGCTGATTGCCGCGGGCGTATCGACACGAATCCTATGCGCGTTTTGGACTGCAAGAACGAAAGCTGTCGCGAGATACTGGCGGACGCTCCGCTGATGAAGGATTATCTATGCGAAAAATGCGCCGCGCATTTCGCGCTCGTGCAGCAGGCGCTGGACGCCGCGAACGTGGCTTACATTGTCAATCCGCGGATCGTGCGCGGGCTTGATTACTATACGAATACGGCCTTTGAATTTTTGTGTACCGATTTAGGCGCGCAGTCGGCGGTAGCCGCCGGAGGCCGCTATGACGGTCTGGCAGAGGCTCTGGGCGGTGAGCCTACACCGGGGGTTGGCTTCGGTATGGGCATGGAGAGGCTGAGCATGCTGACCGAAGCGCAAAAACAGGAAACAGCAGCGGGCGGCATATATATAGCCGGTTTGGGCGATGCGGCGCAGCAAAAGGCCTTTGCTCTCTGCGCGGCGATGATTGACGCCGGTTTTACGGCAGATTGCGATTTGATGCAGCGCAGCCTAAAGGCGCAGATGAAATATGCCGATAAGCTCGGCGCGCGCTATGTATACATGATAGGTGAGGATGAGCTTGCTTCGGGAAGCGGCATATTGCGCGATATGCTGACGAAGGAACAGACCGAGGTGCCTTTCGGCGATTTTCGTTCTTATATGAAAGCTAAAATATATTCCTGAGGAGATTTGGCCGTGAACGATTTTTATGAGATGATCTTCAAAAGAAGATCGGTGCGCAGGTATGATGCCGCCGCGCCGCTCGAGGACGGTGAGCTGACGCGGATTGAAGATTTTGCCGCGCAGATGCGTAGCCTGCTGCCGGAGATAAAGACCGCTTATAAAATAGTCAAAAGGAAAGAAACCACCGCTAAAATAGGTGAATACGCACTGCTTTTTTACAGTGAGAAAAAGCCCGGTTACCTGATGAATTGCGGTTATATGCTTGAGCAGCTTGATCTGTATCTGGCGGGCATCGGCATCGGCGCCTGCTGGTACGGTCTGGGGCATACGGCTGAAAAGAGCTGCGCGGGGCTCGATTTCGTGATCATGCTTGTTTTCGGCAGAGCGGCTGAACCGCTTTACCGCGCTTCTGTCTCAGAGTTTGACCGACGCGATGCCGACAGCATGTGGCCGGGCGAATTTGACGAAAGCGTTAAGCGCGCGGCGCTGCTCGCGCCGAGTGCCTGCAACTCGCAGCCGTGGCATGTCATCGGCGGCGATAAAGCTTTGAATGTGCGCCGTAATTGCCGCGTCAAGGGCATTCTTGCGGGCAGCAGAAAGGACTTTTTCAATTCCATAGATATGGGCATTTTCCTTTGCTTTTTGGAAACGGCGCTGACGCACGCAGGCCTGAGTTTTCGCCGCAAGCTGTTCACAGATGCGCCTAAGAGCGATGACGGCTTTATCGATATCGCGAAATACGAGAACGTGATGCCCGAAACACAAAAATAACGCGGGGCCTTGTCCGCGGATAAAATATTACCGGCCGGTGCAATCCGGACGACAAAAACGAGATCAATGAAAGGAAAACAATATCATTCATGAAAGTAATTGCACTTGTAGGCAGCGCCCGAAAGAACGGCGCCACGGCTGAGGCCGTAAAGGACATGCTTGCCGCTGTCGGCGCGAAGGAGGCTGAGACCGATACGGTATTTTTGAAGGACAGAAATATAAACTTCTGTGTCGGCTGTAATTTCTGCCGTACGCATGAGGGCTGTTCGCAAAAAGACGATATGGAGGCGCTGCTCAATGAAATGTACGAGGCTGACGCCGTAGTTATCGGTACGCCGATCTTTTTCGGTCAGATGAGCGGCATTCTTAAAACCTTTGCCGACCGTCTTTATCCCGCTTATCGCGGCGGCGGCGTGTCAAAGCTTAAGGGCAAAAAGCTTTATCTCGTTTACACTCAGCACAGCGACCCCGAAAAATACGCCGAGATAAGGGCGGCAGATGCGGCCTATCTTTATAATTTTTTGGGCTTCGATATCGTCAGAACTACGGTCAACGGCGTCGAGGTTTAGAGTATTTCCCGGAAAATGAAGCGCCGTTTCCGCGTTCGCGGAAACGGCGCTTTTGTCAGTGATTTTCAGGCTTCGCCTTGCTGCACTGTCTGAATATTTTGCTTTACCCCAAATACGCTTCGGCAATCTTTTCATTGCCCTTAAGCTGGTCGGGGGTGCCCTCATAAACCATGTTGCCGGTCTCCAGTACATAGCAGTAGTCGGCTATTTCCATAGCCATCATGGCGTTTTGCTCCACCAGCATTATGGTCTGGCCCTGCGAGGCGATCTTCTTGATTGTATCGAATATATCCTGTACCAGGTTAGGCGCCAGTCCCATGGAGGGCTCGTCCAGCAGCAATATATCGCCGCCGGTAATTATCGCTCGGCCAATCGCCAGCATCTGCTGCTCACCGCCGGAAAGAGTTCCGCCGGCCTGTGCTGCCCTGTTCTTGAGAATGGGGAACAGCTCATATACATATTGCAGCCTCTGCTCGAAGAGCTCTTTTTTCTTGTTCTCGTAGAGATAAGAAGCAATGCGCAGGTTTTCCGCCACCGAAAGGGCGGGGAATATCCGCCTGCCCTCGGGCACATGGACGATGCCCATCTGCGTGACCTTGTTGGCCGGTTTCCCTTTAATGCTGACGCCGTTGAAAAGTATATCGCCGCTTTTTACGGTTGCCGGGCCGCAGATTGTATTGAGGGTCGTAGATTTGCCGGCGCCGTTTGCGCCCAGTACGGCGACGATCTCGCCCTTGTACACCTCAAAAGAAATACCCTTCAGCGCCGATATTTTGCCGTATGACACATGCAGATCATCTACCTTGAGGATGGGGTTGGTCTTGCTTTTTCTATCGCTGTTTTCCATTGCTATTTCGCCTTTCCCAGATAAGCTTCGAGAACCTGCGGGTCGTTCTTGACCGTATCGGGGTCGCCGAGAGCCAGTTTCTCTCCGAAGTTCATAACAAGTATTTCATCGCATATTTCCATAATAAGCTTCATTTGGTGCTCGACAACGAGAACCGTAAGATTATAGTGGTCGCGTATTTTGATGATCAGCTCATTGAGTGAGGCGATCTCCTGCGGATTCATGCCGGCTGCCGGTTCGTCCAGCAGCAGCACCTGCGGTCTGCAGGCCAGCGCCCGGGCTATTTCCACCCGGCGCTGCGCGCCGTAAGGCAGCGCCCCGGCCTTCTGTGCCGCCAGATCGGCTATGCCGACGAATTCCAGCACCTCAAGGCATTCCTGCTCTATCTCCGCTTCTTCCGTGCGCAGGCGTTTGTTGTCGAGCAGTATATCGACAAGGTTGTACTTTGTATGGCCGAAGTGCGCCACCTTGAGATTGTCGAGAACGGAAAGCTCACCGAACAGCCTGATATTCTGGAAGGTACGGGCAATACCGCTTTTGTTGATCTCATGCGGCGGTATATCGTTCAGCTTGCTGCCGTTGAAAAATATTTCGCCGCCGGTGGGTATATATATGCCCGAGAGCACATTGAATACTGTGGTCTTGCCGGCGCCGTTGGGCCCGATGATGCCGAAGATCTGTCCCTTCGATACATCGAACGAGAGACCGTCTATGGCTTTTACGCCGCCGAAAAACATGGAAATATTTTTGAAGGAAACGATTTTTTCAGTCATTGTCATTCAGCCTCCTTTGTGTCGGTGTCATTTCCGGGAAGCGGTTTTTTCTTAAACAGCTTTACGACAAAATCCTTTACCTTGCGGAGTGAAAATTCGGTGTCGCCGAAAAGTCCTTTCGGCA
>CAZIQU010000164.1:0-4575 GCA_964541445.1 uncultured Lachnospiraceae bacterium
CTTCATCTCTGGCGCTTTACGCCGCTCACGGCTTCTGCCGGGCGCGGCTGGCAGAAGCCGTGATAAGCGCGCTTGATAAAATGCGTCTTGACCTGCCGTGCGGCTTAGAGCGTTATATCGATATTTATCGGCGGGACTGCGTTACTCTCGGAAGATTGGTCTCTGTAAATATCGACGGCAGGCAGCAGCGCGCAACGGCGACAGCAGTCAATGATGACTTTTCGCTGAGCGTTTGCTTTGCCGACGGCAGTCAGCGCCGTCTGGACGGCGGCGATGTAAGCGTGCGCGGTGTGGCGGGCTATGTCTGAGCTTGCGGCGAGCTTAACCGGCCGGCAGTACATTCGTCAGCGGCGCGGAATAAAAACAATATAAAAACAAACAGGGGAATAATTATGGATAAACCCATTATCATCGGCATCGCCGGCGGTACCGGTTCCGGCAAATCGACGCTTTCAAAGCGCCTTCAGGAGACTTTTCTCGATAAGGTTTGCATCATCTGTCACGACAGCTATTATAAATGTTTGGATGAGCTTACCTATGAAGAACGGGTAAAGGTCAATTACGATCATCCCAACGCCTTTGATACCGATCTGCTCATAAAGGATCTTACCAGCCTGAAATGTTGGCTGCCGATAGATATGCCGACTTATTCATTTGTCGAACACAATCGCCTGAAGGAAACCGTGAATGTCGTGCCCCGTAAGGTGATCCTTCTGGAGGGAATACTGATCTTTGAGAATAAAGAGCTGCGTGATATGATGGATATGAAGATATTCGTCGATACCGACGCTGATCTGCGGTTTATACGCCGTTTGATGCGCGATGTCAAGGAACGCGGCCGCAGTCTTGATTCTGTTGTAAATCAGTATATCAATACCGTTAAGCCCATGCATGAGGAATTTGTGGAGCCGAGCAAAAAACATGCCGATATAATCATTCCCGAGGGCGGCTACAATCAGGTGGCTTTCGATATGCTGGTCGATAAGATCAAAGCCGTGCTGCATAAAGATTAACTGAAAGGTGATATTTACGAATTGAAAAAAACCGTACTGAAAATGCTGGCAGCTCTGTGCATAGGCGTGCTTTTGGGCTCCGTATTGTTGATCGCCGTGTGTTGTTTGCCTTACGAACCAATTAGAAAAAATATTGCCGGTTCCGCAGAATATTTGTACAGCGAAGGCCGCTATTTATACCTTATTTCCGGCTATGAATGTACGGAGCTTGACAGCTATACCGATGCGCTCATGCTGTTATGCGCTTACGGAGACCCCGTAGAAAGCGGGATAGCCGAATCGGCAATGAATGTTCCTTATATTGAGACCGGCGACAGCGATCCGTATGACAGTTTTATAAAATATTTTTATTATAATGACAGATCTGATGTGAAAATCGAGAACTATTACAGGTATTGGCATGGGTATCTGGTTTTGCTTAAGCCTTTAAGTATGGTATTTCAATACAACACGATAATGTTATTGAATGCCTCTGCTCAGTTGTTTTTAATTGTTTTATGCGCTCATTTGATAGGCCGCAAAATAGCCTTAAAATATGAGATAGCATTTATTATTGCCGTAATAAGCCTTGCTCCCATTGCCACAATGCTCAGTATGCAGTATTCGGCTGTTTTGTATATAACCTTAATAAGCTGCTGTATTTTATTGCTGAAAAAGGAAATGATTTCAAAGGAAAGCGCATTGCCGCTTTATTTTTTGTCAATCGGCATGGCAGTGAGCTATTTTGATCTTCTGACCTATCCCGTACTGTCTCTCGGAATGCCGCTTGTTTTGGTAATGCTGTGTACAGAGGGACGCGCTTTAGGCAAACAATTCAAAACTTTCTTTTCCTGTTCTGTCTCATGGCTTATAGGTTATATTGTCATGTGGGTCTCTAAGTGGATTGTCGGCAGTATACTTACCGGTGATAACTTGGTGTTCAGCGCAATCGAGCAAGTGCGCTACCGGCTTTCCGGAGATGTAGGCGAACTGTACAATGTCCTGAACAGATTCGATGCTGTTGCCGTGAATATTATGGCTTTTCCGCGTCTGCCGATTATTATTGCTCTTGTTCTTTCGTTGCTGACGATCGCAGTTTTATTTTATAAGAAAAAGGTTTCACTCGATCCGGCAAAGCTGATGAGTTTGGCGCCGATTCTTTTCATTTGTGCGCTTTTGCCCTTTGTCTGGTATGTATTCGTTCTTAATCATTCGTATATACACCGCTGGTTTACTTACCGCGCGTTGGCTGTTGCCGTATTCTCATTCTTCTGTATGCTGTTTTCTTCAGTCAGAAAAACAGACGGATCACTGCAGCCATGAGCGTAAACAGACCCAAAATAAGAACAGTTCTTTAAATAACACGCGCCACCCGAAGCATTCAGCTTTGGGTGGCGCATTTCATGCACGCAGCCTGTTTTTTTATTTGTCCGGTTTCCAGCCGCTTTTCAGTCCGACGGTACGGTTGAATACCGGTTCGCCCGGCTTCGTAAGCTTGCTGTCGGCACAGAAGAACCCCACTCTCACGAACTGAAAACGCTCCTGCGGCTCAGCACCTTGCAGGCTTGTTTCTCCGTAAGCCGTTTTAGTTACGCATACGTCCTTGTTCAGCCTCTCGGTAAAATCTTTGCCGGTGCTGTTTTCATCAAGAAGATTTCCGTACAGCCTTATTTCGCAGGGCGTGTTCTCCGTCGCGCTTACCCAGTGTATTGTGCCCTTTACCTTGCGGCCGTTAAAGCCGCTGCCCGACTTGGTCTGCGGATCGTATGTGCATAACACTTCGGTTATTCTGCCGTTTTCGTCCTTGTTGAAACCGGTGCATTTTACGAAATAAGCGCCCATCAGTCTTACCTCGTTATCCGGGAAAAGACGGAAATACTTCTTAGGCGGTATTTCTTCAAAGTCACTTCTTTCTATATAAAGATATCGTCCGAAGGGTACCTTTCTGGTCGGCGAAGCGTCATCATCCATCTTATAGGGTATATCGAGATACTCCGTCTTATCTTCCGGCCAGTTGGTAACAGTAAGTTTGAGCGGTTCGGTAACAGCCATTACTCTGAGCGATGTTTTCATCAGATCTTCTCTGATAAAATATTCAAACTGCTCGTATTCCACCGTTGAATCGGCTTTTGCTACACCGATTTCTTCGCAGAAATTCCGTATCGCACCCGGTGTGACTCCCTTGCGTCTGAGGCCGCTGAGCGTCGGCAGAATCGGGTCATCCCAACCGTCGGCGACGCCGTTATCGACCAGCATCTTCAGATAGCGCTTGCTCATTACCGTATTGGAAATATTCAGTCTGGCAAATTCTATCTGGCGCGGTCTTTTTACGCGGTAATCGTCGAGATTATCAAGCACCCAGTCATAGAGTGGGCGGTGATCCTCAAATTCCAGCGAACAAAGTGAATGGGTGATCCCCTCGATAGCGTCCTCCAACGGATGAGCGAAGTCGTACATGGGATAAATGCACCATTTGTCGCCCGTGCGGTGATGCCTGGCGTAAAGTATGCGGTAAATTACCGGATCGCGCATATTCATATTAGGGCTTTTCATATCTATCTTAGCGCGCAGAACTTTCTCGCCGGCCGCAAATTGTCCGGCGCGCATAGCATCAAAAAGTCTGAGGTTTTCTTCAACGCTGCGATCGCGGTAAGGGCTTTCTTTGCCCGGCTCATTCAGATCGCCGCGGTTTTGCCTGATCTCATCCTGAGTCTGATCGTCTACATAAGCCAGGCTTTTTTCAATCAGCTCTGTCGCGTAGGCATACATCTTCTCAAAATAATCGGAAGCATAAAGAAGTTTGTCCCACGAAAAGCCGAGCCATTTAATGTCTTCCTGTATGGCGTCGGTGTACATGGTATCTTCCTTTGACGGGTTAGTGTCATCAAAGCGCAGGTTTGTTTTGGCGCCGTATTTGTCTTTGGCGCCGAAATCTATGCATATAGCTTTAGCGTGGCCGATGTGCAAAAAACCGTTTGGCTCAGGCGGAAAACGCGTATATATTTCATCGGCACTTACTTTGCCGCTGTCGATATCCTTCTGTATTTCGTTATAGATGAAATTTCCCTGTGTTTCTGCCATTATTAATACCTTCATAAGATTATAATAGTGATATTTTACCTTATTTTATCGGGTTTGTCACCATTCACGGCGTTATTTTACTTATAAAATATGCTTTGGCTTGCGAAAACGGTTTTTAATGATAAAATCATTATATGAAAAGAAAGATCAGTCAGCGTGCGATAGATTTTATGCGCGATTTCGGCATGCTGCCGCAGGCGTCAGAAGCAGTTGCCGAGATGATAAAAACGGAGATGCTCGCGGCGCTCGCCGGAAAAAGCGCCGGCATATCGGCCATACCGTCGTATCTTGATATGAGCCATCGACGTTCGCATATCGGGCGTGTCTGTGCGCTTGATGTCGGCGGTACCAATGTGCGTGCAGCCGAATGTATTATTCGAACCGACGGCAGTGTCGAAATCGCGCGCATTATCAAAGAATCTATGCCGGGGCGAGGCGGCGCTGTGAGTGCCGATGGGTTTTACGATTTTCTGATCGGTCTGGCAGAGAAGACGGCCCCCGG
>CAZIQU010000165.1:0-1926 GCA_964541445.1 uncultured Lachnospiraceae bacterium
GAGTGTGGATGATGAGGGAGATCCGGAAGACTATACCGTTGATTATTACCTTGAACTGTATGATTGGGATGATGCGCTGCTTGCCCGATAATTTCTCGTTTACCGTGAAGAAAATGAGCTTAATTCACGGCACTTCAATTATCATCGCAACACAAGAAATCAACCAATATCATTCAGAGCGTACCCATGCGGTGCGCTTTTTTCATCTAAAAAACACTTAGATTGGTTTAAGGCCTATTAAATATTGCTTTCGGCTAACTTATATAACAAGGTTATTTCCGGGCTTAAAATCGATAAAGCATCAAATTATCAACGCAAGAAAGGGAGTAAAAAAGCATACATTAATATGGCAAACAAAAGGAAAAATGAACGAGTGACAACCGGGTCGGGCAGGAACGGCGAAACGCGCATCAACACACAGACGTTTTCCGCCGGCTGTGTTTGCCCTATAAGTAATTATATAAGTAAACAAGTTTACCAGCTGAAAGAGAAAAATTAAGCAAATGCGCAAAGCGAAAATCCGCAGGTTGGAAACCCCTTGTTTGCTTTGCTATGCTGTTGGCAGCGGAAGAAAATCATTTCTTTTTGAGCCGGTAATGAATTGGAGGTACGGGATGGACAAGGAGATCAGGGGTGAAAAAAGTGGGCTGGAATATGAGCGCAGCGGCGACTACTACCTACCAAAATTGAGATCACCCAAAAGCCCAATGATTGGGAGATACGGGCGGCTGCACCTGCGTTGGCTGCGGGACAGCAAGGACGGCATCTATGCCGGACTGCTGCTCTCCGGCAAACTGAACAGTTATCTTGAGGAGTTGGACGCCTCCGCCGAAGCGGAATTTGAGCACATCGTCCGGCTGATGGCCAAGCAGCAGGGCGTGACCGAGGTGCTCAAAACCGCCGACCAGATGAAGCGGGTCGGGCTCATGAACAACATCCGCCACTGCGCCGACGAACAGGTGCTGAAGGACTTCGTTTACAAGTAAACGCAGAATGCGCCGCCCATACGGGCGGCGCGTTTCTTATATTGGCTTAGTTTGGGATGATGTGGTACTTCATACGCTTTGCCTTGAACCAACAGTAATCATCTGTAATATCTTCGACTTCTACTTCATCGTCAACGATATAAACGTATCCGTCCTTCATCAAAACGGCAGCGCATAACCAGTATGGATCAAACTGCTTTGGGTTACGGCTTTCAGCACAATAGGAAACATCGCCTTCCAGCCAAATCTCAATGGTGCAGCCCCATGTCCCGTCAAAAAGAAGATATACCGAACCGTCGTCAGAGCGTTCCAGCTTGGCAATACAAGCGTCATGGAAACCACCGGCGGCAGACATCAGCCTTTTTATGTCGCTTTCTTCTCTGATTTCAGGGTATTCCTCATACCGATATGCCGCATCTATTCCGATGCATTTTTTCAGCAGAGCCGGAGTTATTGTATCTTGAACTGATTCGAGATTTTCTCCGGCCAGGAAATCAACGACAGCAAGACCCTTCTCAATAGTCACCCAGTCCTTGTCATCATCATCGACAATAAGAATGGTTGGATTAAGGTACTTGTTTCCCCAAGGAAAAATGACCTGCTTGATCAACCGGTCTTTTTCTTGATTCAAAACGAGATAGTATTGGTTGTGGATTCCTTCAAGGTAACGCTGATAATCATCAACGGCAGTTATTCTGCAAACATATCCGAACACAGCGGAGCAATAATATTTTTCTTCACCCAATCGAATGATCGCATGCACACCAATCACCTCACATTGACATTATACCTCACCCATCTGTCCCATAAAAAGGACTTTCTTGAAAACTACATACGCGCAGGAAAGCCGTCCGATGAGGGCGGCTTTTTTACGCCATCCCCATTTATCGGATGCTGAATATCACCCATCCGGATAAACTGAATTTCCCCAACCAAAGTT
>CAZIQU010000165.1:1936-4564 GCA_964541445.1 uncultured Lachnospiraceae bacterium
GACATCTGTCGAATCGCTCATACTGAGATATAGGAAGTGCGTATTTCATAATTTTTTGCTTTTTTTCAAAAATAGGTTGAAGTATAAAATACTTCGCGTACAATTATTATTGCGGTACCGCAAATCTAACATTCGGAGCAAATAATATGAGTAAAATGAGCATTTCTCCCATCGGCAAGATCATGGTTCGCAACGGCGAAGCAGTGATTGAACTGAAAAGAGCAGAAAATCCATCTGTGCCTGATTGGTGCGCTCACTTGCCGAAAAGCAACGAAGAATCAGGTGATTTTGAACGGTCGGCAGAATTTAACTTTTGACGTGGCTTTTTATGATGTTGCCTCTTCTAAGAGTGTTTTCGGTGCAGAAGCATGGCATAAATACATATCCCGATCCTTGAAAACGGCATAAAAAGAGGCATGCCCGATGCGATAGATGTGGTGCTGTGATAGAAAAACAATTCGGAATTTGGAGAAGGAGGAACTCTTCATGTCAAGAATATCTGAGATTAGAATTAAGCAAACGCCGCCATGTTATACGGTATCTGTTCGCAAAACCATCAACTTTGCGGAGGAGTATGCAGCGTTTTTTGAGGAGGCGCTGTCATCAATCGACGCTTACCTTGATTCGCATGATGTACTGACCAGCAGCCCGCCGCTGACATGCTTTCATAATATGAACCTCGAGCAGCTTGATGTCGAGGTTGGATACCATACATCGCGTGAAACGCCGAACGAGGGGAAAATATCATGTCAAAGCTATGAACCCTGCATGGTGGTTTCCGCCATAGATATGGGACCGTATGAACAACAAGATCCTACGCTGATGGATTTATTCGCATACATTAAGCAGCATGATCTTGAAATGTCAGGGCCGATTTGTTATTACTACTTAAACGAACCCAATCGGCCGGAAAGTGAGTACCTTACTCAAATGGTTATCCCCATCAAATGAGTTTCCATACAACTTCCCGCTTATAGAGCCGGCATTGCCCTTGCCATAGAGCTGCATGCAAACGGAAGCCTTAAGACTTTTGCAAAGCAGACAAATTATAATGCTCAAAATCGCCTTATCTGCTGCGATGCTATCAATTTAAGAAAACAGCTTCAGCCGATAGGCGTGCTTGTGGTGCTCGGCACTATCTTAAACAAAAATACCGCCAACAGAGCAAAGAACAAAAATACCTATATCTTTATTGATGAGATATATCTGCTTTTCCGACATCAATATTCAGCAACCTATCTTGCGGCTTTGCGGAAGCGCGTTTGCGGTAATGCTTAACCAAGCGGCAACGGACTGAGAAAAGCTCGCTGAACATCTTAACATCTCCGGGCATCAGATGAACTGCATCACAAACGCAGAGGCAAGGTGTGGGCTTATTAAGGTTGTAAGTGCGTTAGTTTAACTTTAAGGATAATTTTCCGCATGATGATCTTTATAAACTTACGAATATGAAGTTTAATGAAAATCAGCATCATTCGCAAAAAACTGTGCAATCAGACACTTTTTGAAGAATCGGCAGGAGTAAGGTGATATAATAAAAAAAAATAATGGCATTCCTATTTTAGTAATACTCGGTAATGCACATAAATGATGCAGCATGTTTATGCGGCAATTAATAAACGAAATACCATGGGATGCCATTAGGCTATGAATAAATCCGTTGACGAAAAGGTGCAATGCAGACATGAGGAAAAAGTTCAGGGGTTATAATATCGCTTTAATCATTGAGATCCTGCTGACGGCTTGTATCATTGCGTTTGTTTGTTTCGGCGAAATCAATAATGTCAAGCTGGAAACAAGACAATATGTGTCCGGACTGCAGGTTGAATATGAAAACCTGCTGAATCATTATATTTCAACGTTCCGTCTGCTTGTAAGTGACACCATACCCAAAATTGAAGAAGATATTTCATATAATGAAATGAATGAGTGGCTCCAAAGCCGCGAGGCGGGTTATGAGGAAGCAATTGGGAAAGACGTGTATGACGGATTTTCTATGACCTATAAGGGCGGTTATGCGCACAGCTGGAGCTACGGTGATTACTCTGATTTTAATGCAGAGCAAAGGCCATGGTATCAGGATGCGGCCAAAGCCGATGGCGAGATTACCGTTACTGCGCCGTACGTTACATTTTTGGAAGAAGAGCTATCGGGAACCGATGAGTATATTGTGTTGACCATTACGCAGAAATACAATGACGAAATTTCTTTTTGCTACGATATCAAGACATATGGAGTCAGCAAATTGATTTCGAACCGATACAATCGTTACGATGATACCTTTTGTTGTATGTATAATGCAAACGGCTATATTCTAAGCTGTTCAGATGACACATACTATGCACATAATGTTAAAATGCCGGACGAGGTCATTTCCGACGAGCTGGTTGATTTGCTTGAACAACAAGAGCCTACATCCAATTATTCTCTGAATCTTGGAATATATAACGGAAAACCGACAGTTTATTTTTCAGCCGTTGATTTACACGACAACTATTTTGTTATGCTGATTCCGCTGTTTTCGATCGTACAAACATCATTTTTAAGTATTCTGTTTTTGATCGCTTTGCTGATCGTGTTTGAAATATGGCTGTATTTCCGCATGAAAAAGCAGTATCAGATGGAAAG
>CAZIQU010000166.1:0-4515 GCA_964541445.1 uncultured Lachnospiraceae bacterium
AAACCCCTTGCCAAGCCGTTTCTTTTATTGTATTATAGAAAAGCTGCCGACAAAGGGGCTTTTATGCCTATGTACGGCAAATAATGCGATGACGCGGGAGGTTGCCGGCTCAGCCGGGTAATTTCCGCCGAGTATGTCACCATCACAGAATGGGGCGGTTAAGTTGGAGTGTGCCGGAAATAGATAAGGGTTGTGGAACACCCGGCACAGTGTACATTATTTAAACCGCAAAGCCAACAGGAGGTTTAAATGGCAAATCAGAAAATGAAAATCAAACTCAAAGCTTTCGATCCGCATTTGATGGATCAGTCCGCCGCGAGAATCGTGGAAACGGCCAAGAGAAGCGGCGCCGATGTTTCCGGCCCGATTCCCCTTCCCACACAGAAGGAGATCGTCACGATACTGCGCGCAGTGCACAAGTACAAGGACAGCAGGGAACAGTTCGAGATGTCCACACACAAAAGACTTATTGAGATCAGCAATCCCACGCCCGAAACTATCAGCGCTTTGATGCACCTCGATCTGCCCGCAGGAGTAGATATCGAGATCAAATAAAAATTATGACCGCGATAAACGCGGTCCGCTAATGGAGGAAAAAATGAAAAAAGCTATTATAGCCAAGAAAGTGGGCATGACTCAGATATTCAGCCCCGAAGGCGAAATAGTGCCGGTAACCGTTCTTGAAGCCGGTCCCTGCTATGTAGCGCAGGTCAAAACTCCCGAAACGGATAACTACAGCGCCATTCAGGTCGCTTTCGGTTCCATCAAGGAGAAGAACGTATCGAATCAGCTCAAGGGCCATTTCGCCAAGGCCGGAGTAACTCCGCTCAGAAAGATCAAAGAGTTCAGACTGGAGGATATATCTTCTTACGCGCCCGGCGCCGAGATCAAGGCCGATATATTCGCCGCCGGTGATCGGGTGGATGTAAAGGGCGTAAGCAAAGGTAAAGGATACCAGGGCGTTATCAAACGTCACGGACAGCACAGAGGCCCGATGGCCCACGGCTCCAAGTCACACAGAGTAACGGGTTCGATGGGTGCTTCTTCTGATCCGAGCAGAGTCTTCCCCAACAAGAAGATGCCGGGTCATATGGGCAGCGTCGCCTGCACAGTGCAGAACCTTACCATCGTAAAAGTGGACGCCGAGAACAACATGATACTTATTAAGGGCGCTGTTCCGGGCTCCAACGGCTCCGTTATCACCATTACGGATACCGTAAAGGCGCAGTAAGGAGGAAACGCAAATGAAACTGGATGTATACAATAAAGAAGGCAAAGTAGTCGGCAGCGTGGATGCCAAGGACGAGATCTTCGCCATAGAGCCGAATGAGGCGGCTGTGCATCAGACCGTTGTTGCATATCTGGCCAATCAGAGACAGGGAACGCAGTCGGCGAAAACGCGCGCCGAGGTTTCCGGCGGCGGCAAAAAGCCCTGGAGACAAAAAGGCACCGGCCGTGCCCGCGTGGGCTCCTCCCGCAATCCGCTGTGGCATCACGGCGGCGTGGCATTCGCCCCGAAACCGAGAGATTATACGCAGGCTGTAAATAAAAAGGTAAAAAGACTGGCTATGAAGAGCGTCTTTTCTGCCAAAGCAGCCGACAAGGAATTATACGTGATGGACGAGCTGAGCTTCGCCCAGCCTAAGACCAAAGACATGCTGCAGGTGCTCGACAGCCTGAAGATCGGCAAGACGCTGGTGGTATTGGATGCGACGGATCTGAACGTGGTGAAATCAGTCGCCAATATCCCCGATTCCGACTGTACCGTGGTGGGCGCTCTCAATGTTTATGACATGCTCAGGTACGACAACATGCTGCTGACGAAAGCATCTCTGGAAAAAATTCAGGAGGTATATCTGTAAATGCAGCCTCAGGACATATTGGTAAAACCGATAATCACCGAGCGTTCCATGGCGGACGCTCAGCTGAAGAGATACACGTTTCGCGTCGCTAAAGACGCCAACAAATATCAGATCAGGGATGCGGTGGAAAAGCAGTTTGAAGTAAAGGTATTGCGCGTCAATACCATGAACTTCGGCGGCAAGCTTAAAAAGATGGGTAAATTCGAGGGCCGTCGCGCCGACTGGAAAAAAGCCATCGTTACGCTTTCTCCGGATTCCAAAGAGATCAAGTTCTTTGAAGGGATATAGACAGGGGGTTAAGACATTATGGGAATAAAAAAATACAAGCCGACTTCTCCGGGCAGAAGGGGAATGACAGTCTCGACATTCGAAGAAGTCACCAGGACGACACCCGAAAAAAGCCTCGTCAGTAAAAAGAACAACTTCGCCGGCAGAAACGCCACAGGCCGCATTACCGTCAGACACAGAGGCGGCGGCGTAAAGAGAAAATACCGAGTAGTTGATTTCAAGCGCGATAAAGACGGCGTACCCGCCACGGTAAACGCGATCGAGTACGATCCCAACAGAACCGCGTACATCGCCCTGCTGTTTTACGCAGACGGAGAAAAACGTTACATCATAGCCCCCAGCGGCCTGAAAGTGGGCGATAAGCTCATGAGCGGCGTCGGCGCCGATATCGTAACCGGCAACGCTCTGCCTATGGAAGCTATACCGGTCGGTACCATTCTTCACAATGTGGAGATGAAAGCCGGCAAGGGCGCGCAGATGGCCAGAAGCGCCGGCGCGTTCGTACAGCTCATGGCTAAAGAAGGCAATTACGTCACTCTCAGACTTCCTTCCGGAGAAATGAGAATGGTTCGCAAGGAATGCAGAGCGACGGTGGGCCAGGTAGGCAATCTCGATTTTGCCAACATAAATATCGGTAAAGCGGGCCGTACCCGTCACATGGGCTTCCGCCCGACCGTCCGCGGTTCCGTAATGAACCCGAACGACCACCCGCACGGCGGCGGCGAAGGCAAAGCGCCTATCGGCCGTCCCTCACCGAGCACACCGTGGGGCAAGCCTGCTCTCGGTTATAAGACCAGAAAGAAGAATCATCCCACGGATAAATATATCGTGAGACGAAGAAACAAATAAGGGGTAGTTGGAAATATGAGCAGATCTACGAAAAAGGGCCCGTATGTTGATGAAAGACTTCTCAAAAGAATAGAAGATATGAACAGTGCCAACGAAAAGAAAGTCGTGAAGACATGGTCGAGAGACTGCACGATATTCCCGCAGATGGTAGGTCACACGATAGCCGTTCATGACGGCAGAAAACATGTGCCGGTATTCGTTACCGAGGATATGGTTGGCCACAAGCTCGGCGAATTCGCTCCGACCCGTACTTTCCGCGGCCATTCAGGCGGTGAAAAAAGCACCGCCGCCAAGTAGGAACGGGAGGCAGATGATGGAAGCAAGAGCAACAGCAAAGTATATTCGCGTTTCGCCGCTGAAGGGCAAGCGCGTGGCTGATTTGATAAGAGGCAAAAAGCTTGAGGAAGCACTCGCCATACTGAGCATTACCGGCAACAAGCCGGCTTTGGCTCTGAAAAAGGTGGTAGCAAGCGCCGCGGCAAACGCCGAAAACAACCATGGGATGGACGCCAAGAAACTTTATGTTTCCGAAGTGATGGCCAATCCCGGACCGACGATGAAGAGGATGCGTGCCCGTTCACACGGCCGCGGCTCGGTAATAAACAAGCGAAGCACTCACTTTTCGGTAGTGCTTTCGGAAAGAAATTAAGGGGAGGTCTGGAAATTGGGTCAGAAAGTTAATCCGCGCGGTTTAAGAGTCGGCGTGATCAAGGACTGGTCTTCAAGATGGTATGCGAAAGATAAAGATTTCGCGGACCTTCTCGTTGAGGATCACAAAATACGTCAGTTTGTGAAAAAAACTCAGTACTCCACCGGAGTATCTAAGATCGATATCGAAAGAAGCGCCAACAAGGTGATACTGTATATCTACTCGGGCAAGCCCGGCAGAATCATCGGCAAGAACGGTTCCGGTATCGACGCGCTGCGTAAGGACCTGCAGAAGCTTACCGGCAAAAGCGTGAATATAAACATTATGGAAGTCAAAAACGTCGATTGCGACGCGCAGCTCGTAGCGGAGAACATCGCCGCCCAGCTGGAAAAGCGTATTGCCTTCCGACGTGCCATGAAGCAGTCTATATCAAGGGCAATGCGCGGCGGTGCCGAGGGAATGAAGGCGACATGCGCCGGGCGTCTCAACGGAGCTGAAATAGCGCGCAGCGAGTCTTACAGCGAAGGCAATGTTCCTTTGCAGACCTTAAGAGCCGATATTGACTACGGTTTCGCCGAAGCTGATACAACTTACGGCAAGATCGGCGTAAAAGTATGGATAAATAAGGGAGAGGTTCTCCCGGCAAAAAAGAATTAACCGGTTTGTGGAGCAAAGGAGGAAAGTACAATGTTAATGCCTAAAAGAGTAAAACGCAGAAGAGTGCACCGCGGCAGAATGACGGGCAAAGCGTACAGGGGCAATACGATCACTTACGGTGATTATGCGTTGCAGGCTCTCGAACCAGGCTGGATCAAATCCAATCAGATTGAGGCTGCCCGTGTAGCTATGACAAGATATATGAAGAGA
>CAZIQU010000167.1:0-4510 GCA_964541445.1 uncultured Lachnospiraceae bacterium
GCGACATGATGAAGAGGCTTCTTGAAAAAATTAAAGACCCCTCCCTTGAGCCTGTCGCTCCGTCGCCCATACTTTCGCGGCTGCTGCCGCTGTTTCTGTTTGCCCTCAGAAGTCCATTCGGTTTTACATTCTCTGCCGCGTTTCCACCGCACACAGCTCTCTCGAAGAAAATTTAAAAAACCTACTTACCCTTCATCAACGGTTTGATTTAATGTAGTAAAACATTTTAAACGGAAAATGTCAAGCGGTTTTTGTCGTTTTTTAAAACGAAACTGAAAAACGCATGCTTTCTGCCGCATAACGGCCTTTTTACAATGCAAAGCTGCCCGGGTCAGAAAAATCTTGCCGGAAAAATTTACGGTTTCCGTGCCGGGCAGTCTTTTTACTCAAGTATGTATACTTCCAAATCCTTTATGCCGAAGCGCAGCGCCTCGTCATGGGTGTTGAAATATATATCTAGGCGGGTACCCTGTATGGCGCTGCCGCGGTCCTGCACCTCGAAAATACGGTCAAAATAGGGTATATACAGCTTGGTGCCGAAGGGGATATCCGGCGAGGCTGCCACCGTATAGCCTGCTGTGGCGGTGTCGCCGCTGGCAGTTATACCGTTGGCGTAGCTGCCGCAGCATATAGAGCAAGGGCAGTAGGCCGTGGCGGTAACGGTTATATCATCGCGGTAGGTATAGACCGAGCCGCCCACCTCGATGATGTTGCCGCTTATCTGCGCTGAGGCGCTTGTCGTACCGTGATAGGAATACGAGCTTTGCTGCTGCTCGTCCGCGACGGCTTCCTTGAGCAGTTCGTTGGCCTTGCCGGCTTCGCTGAGCGCCGTACGCACTATTGTCTGCGTGAACGGTGTGCCGCTTTCGAGTATGTCGCGCTCAACGGTGACGGTATCGCCGTCGCTCAGCTGCGTATCCATTGCCGGTGTTACTTTATCAAAGGGCCCGGGGGTAATATTGGCGGCACGAAAGGCGTCGGCCACGCAGGCTTCGCCGTAAAGCCTGACGGTATCGCTCTGTCCATCGGCGGTAACAGTTACGGTCTTTGCTCCGGCACTCAGATATATCCAGGCGATAAGCGCGAATGTGAGCAGAGAAGCTAGAGTTACCGTAACATATATGTATTTTTGCCATAGCGGTTTTTTTACTGTTTCCATTTTGCTGTGTCTCCGTATTCGCTAAGATTGTAACACTATTGTTACAAAATGACAACTTTAACGAATGTTTTTAATGAAAAAGGAAGAAATTGTCAGCATCAAAGCTATTTTAACACATCTTAACGCCTCACGCGAACAATTCGCGCCGGCCGTTTCCCGCGACGCGAACATTTTTTTGTAAATGCGGATATATTTAGTATAATAATAAAAATAAACGCTGTAAGGAGAGAAAAAATGTCCAAAAAGGAATTTTGGAAGCACGGCGCCGGAAAGCCGACACGCACGAATATAATCATCGCTTTTGTGATCAGCATGTTCTCCGCGGCGGTGACCGCCATGCTGGCAATGGTACAGCCGATCTATTTTCTCGATGTCGCGCTGATGCTGGGTCTGGGCTTCGGCTTGTTTTTCGGCAAGAGCCGCGCCTGTGCCGTCATACTGGCCGTATACTTTCTCATCAGTAAGATCATGCAGTTCTCTTCAGGTGTGAATGCCGCGTTGGTGGTATCCTCACTGCTCTATCTGTGCGGTTATATAGCCGGTATAATCGGCACCTTCAGCTTCCGCAGGGAATATCAGGCCTATTTGGCTGCGGGTGGCAGCGGCGGAGCGGCCTACGGTTACGCGTTGCCGGATAACAGCGCGCAAAATTACGGGCAGGATAACGGACAATACAGCGGCGCGCAGGCGCCGCGCGGCAATTACTGCCCGTATTGCGGCGCCGCCAATGAGCCTCAAGCCAAATACTGCGGCACATGCGGCAAACCGCTTTAAAGCGATTGTATTTTTAAGAGCAAAAGAGCCGGGTCTTTCGCCTGACGAAGGGCCCGGCTCTTTTGCCGCCGCGACGGCAGGATTATTAAAAAAAATAAATTTGTCCGAAATTATTGAAGCCGCCGCCGCGTAAATATATATTTGCAACATATTAAAAGGAAAAAAACATGGCCAAATACAGCGTTAAAAAACCGTATACTATTTTTGTCTGCATGATCCTCATCATCATTCTGGGCGTAGTCGCCTTTACCGATATGACGCCCGATCTTCTGCCCAATATGGAGTTCCCGTATGTGATGGTCATCACGGCCTATCCGGGCGCCGGCCCCGAGACCGTTGAGGATGAGGTGACAAAACCCCTCGAACAGGAGCTTGCCACACTGGAAAACATCGAAAGCATCAGCTCTGTTTCCGCTGAAAATTACTCAAGGGTGATGCTCACCTTCAGCGACAGCGCCAATATGGATGCCGTCACGATAGATATCCGCGACGCCATAAGCAAGGTATCAGGCAGCTGGGGCGATACGGTTTCCGAGCCTTATGTGCTGAAGATCAGCCCCGACCTTTTGCCTACGGTGGTTGCGGCAGTCTCCTATGAGGGAAAGGATGTATTGGAGCTTTCCGATTTTGTGAGCGATACACTGCTCAACAGGCTGGAGGGTACCGCCGGTGTGGCGCGCATCACCACGAACGGACTGGTCACTGCTGATATAAATGTATTTATCTCACAGGATAAGATCGACGCGACGAACGAGCGTATCAACAACGCGATACGCTCGAACACCTCCGGGGCAAAAAAACAGCTGCAAAGCGGCAGAACTCAGCTTGTTGACACGCAGAATACGCTCGGCGCGAAAAGAAGCGAGGTATCGGCGCAGGCGCAGCAGCTGCAAAGCGCTTTGGCGCAGATGACCGCGCTTAAGGATACTCTCGACAGTCTGTACGCCCGCCGTGATGCTCTCTATCCCGTTGTGCAGGATGTGCTGAATTTGCCGGACGCGCAGAACCCCCATCTGAGCACGACCAACGAATATAAATCGGTGCTGACGCAGATAGCCGCGGCGGAGGCGGGCATGAATGCCGCCGGTTTTGCCGATTACAACGCGCTTTGCGCGTCTGTAAGTCAGGCGCAGAGCGCTCTTGACCAGATTAACGCCGGTATCGCTAAGATCGACAGCGGCATAACCACGGTCGTTGAGAATATCGCTCAAATAGATACCGCGCTTAAACAGATTAATTCAGCCGGCGGTGTCGATATCGGCGAAATGATAAGCATGAATATGATCTCGGCGCTGCTGGCGGCAGAGAACTTTTCCATGCCGGCCGGATATATCACCGAGGACGGTGTGGAGTATTTGATCAAGGTCGGCGACAGTTTCACCGACAGTGAAGACATGGCCTCCATGATGCTTTTCGACCCCGGTATAGACGGTGTTGACCCGATAGTGCTCAGCGATGTTGCCGATGTGGTGATTACCGATAACGCCGATACGATCTATGCCAAAATAAACGGCGATAACGGCGTGCTGCTCTCCTTTACCAAGCAGTCGGCCTACGCCACCGCCGAGGTCGCCTACAATATCGGCGATAAATTCGCCGAGCTGGAAGCAAAATATCCGGGACTTTCCTTCATCTCACTGATGGATCAGGGCGATTACATTCATATGGTGATCAATGCCGTGCTGCAAAATCTGCTTATCGGCGCGGTGCTGGCTGTTATCATACTGTGGTTTTTCCTGCGTGATATAAAGCCGACGCTGATCATCGCCCTGAGCATACCCATAAGCGTTACCTTTGCCGTTGTGCTCATGTATTTTTCCGGCGTGACGCTCAACATCATCTCTCTTTCGGGTTTGGCGGTCGGCGTGGGCATGCTGGTCGATAATTCCATTGTAGTCATTGAAAATATTTACCGGCTGCGCGACAAGGGCGTATCCGTATATAAATCGGCTGTATCCGGCGCGGCGCAGGTAACCGGCGCCATTACCGCCTCTACACTGACGACGGTATGCGTATTTTTGCCTATCGTTTTCGTCCACGGCATAACAAAGCAGCTATTTACCGATATGGCGCTTACCGTCACTTATTCGCTGCTGGCTAGTTTGGCAATCGCGCTTACTCTGGTACCGGCCATGGCCGGCGAAATGTTCGGCAAGATAAATACCGCGCCCAGACAGGGTCTTGTGAAGCTCAATGAAAAATATAAGGCGCTGCTCTCCCGCGCTCTTACCAAAAAAGCACTGGTGCTTGCCGTAACGGTGGTGCTGCTGGGCGCGTCGGCGCTGCTGTGCGCCGCCAAGGGCTTCATATTTATGCCGGAGGCCGACGGTACCGAGCTGAATGTGCAGGTGAGCATGCCGGATGACGCCAAGCTGACCGATACCGTTGAAACCTGTGATACGCTCTGCGAACGTATCGCTTCTCTGGAGGATGTTGAGACCGTGGGGGTGATGCTCTCTAACGGCATGAGCAGCATACTCGGCGTGAGCGGCGCGTCCTCCGATCCGCGTTCGGCCGCGGTATATGTGGTATTGAGAGATGCGCCGCAGCTCACTAACGCGCAGATAAGCGATAAGA